>NZ_WWIC01000098.1:0-281 GCF_009872555.1 Streptomyces sp. SID5643 | reverse complement strand
GGCGGGGTTCGCCCACCCGCCCGCCCGCCACGGCCGGTCAAGAGGCGAGGTCGCAACGCCTCGGGGCTCCGCCCCGGACCCCGGCGGGGACTTCGTCCCCTGCACCCCTCTCGGGGGCTCCGCCCCCGTACCCCCGCGGGGTCTCTGGCTCAGCTCGTACCCGCGAAGCCTGCTCCTGCTCCTCCAGCAGGACTGAGCCCCTGCCAGGGGCCCAGCTTCTGCCCGAGGCAGAGCTCGCGTGGCCCTGCCGGGGGACGCAACCCCCGCCCGGGACAGAACTC
>NZ_WWIC01000097.1:0-16760 GCF_009872555.1 Streptomyces sp. SID5643 | reverse complement strand
GAGCTGGGTTTAGAACGTCGTGAGACAGTTCGGTCCCTATCCGCTGTGCGCGTAGGAATATTGAGAAGGGCTGTCCCTAGTACGAGAGGACCGGGACGGACGAACCTCTGGTGTGCCAGTTGTTCTGCCAAGGGCATGGCTGGTTGGCTACGTTCGGGAGGGATAACCGCTGAAAGCATCTAAGCGGGAAGCCTGCTTCGAGATGAGTATTCCCACCTCCTTGAGAGGGTAAGGCTCCCAGTAGACGACTGGGTTGATAGGCCGGATATGGAAGCACGGTAACGTGTGGAGTTGACCGGTACTAATAGGCCGAGGGCTTGTCCTCAGTTGCTCGCGTCCACTGTGTTGGTTCTGAAACCACGAACAGCCCCACGTGCCACACGTGGTGCGGCGGTTCACAGTTTCATAGTGTTTCGGTGGTTATAGCGTAGGGGAAACGCCCGGTTACATTCCGAACCCGGAAGCTAAGCCTTACAGCGCCGATGGTACTGCAGGGGGGACCCTGTGGGAGAGTAGGACGCCGCCGAACAATCATTGAAAGGGTTGGACCCGGAACTTCGGTTCCGGGTCCAACCCTTTTTTGTTGCGCGTCACTTGAAGTTCACGTTGCGCAACGAGCATCCATTGCATGGGTACTGCTGCAATGCTCAGGGCCGCCGGGGTCGGACTCGGTGACGAGGTCGTCGTGCCGGCCTTCGGGAACGTCGAGGTCGCCGAAGCCGTGACCATGGCCGGCGCTCTGCCGGTGTTCGCCGACATAGACCCCGCCACCTACTGTCTCGACGCCGTCGCTGTGGAAGCTGCGGTCACCTCGCGCACCGCTGCCGTGGTCGTCGTACACCGCTTCGGCCGACTCGCCGACATGGGTCGGCTGCACGCCCTCGGGCAGCGGCACGGTCTGCTGGTGCTGGAGCAAGGGGAGTCGGAGGCGCCGTACGACGAGATAGCGCAGCGCAGGGAGAGGGCGGCCTATCTCGATGCCAAGTTGAGGGGTGTGCGGACGCCGGACGACGGTGACGGGCACACCTATCAGCAGTACGTCGTGCGGGTTCCGGGCAATGGGCGTCCCGATCGGGACGCCTTCGCGCGGGCCGTACGGGCCAGGGGAGTCGAGTGCCGGGTACCGGTGAAGACGCCCGTGCACCGGTTGCCCGAATTCCGTCGCTGTGTCGCGCTGCCGGAGACCGAGCGGGCTTCCGACGAGACGCTCGCGCTGCCGGTGGACGCATCGCTGACCAAGCGGGACATGCATCGGGTCGTGTCGGCCTGCAACGCCCTCGGAGGGTTGCTCCAGCCCGCCTTCTGACGTGGTTGGGAGCACAGGTCTGTTCGGGGTATGATCTATTCCGTTGCCGCGGGGGAGACCTCGCAAAGCAACAGGCCCCTATAGCTCAGTCGGTAGAGCGTCTCCATGGTAAGGAGAAGGTCAGCGGTTCGATTCCGCTTGGGGGCTCAAGCAGAAAAGGCCCCACCCTCACGGGTGGGGCCTTTTCCGTTTCCCTAGTCCTTGTGGGGGCCGGGGACGCGCATCGCGAGGATCGCCATGTCGTCCGAAGGGGCGTCCGAAGCGAAGCGTTCCACCGCGCGCATGATGCGGGCCGCCACCGCGCCGGCCGTGAGGCCCGTGCAGGTCGTGAGGACGTCGGCGAGGCCGTCGTCGCCGAGCATGCGGGCGCCCTCCCGGCGTTCGGTGACGCCGTCCGTGACGCACAGGAGGACGTCGCCCGGATCGAGGGTGACGGTCTGCTCGTAGAGCTCCAGGTCCTCGATGACGCCGAGCAGCGGCTGGGGTTCCGCGGCCGGTTCGACCGTGCCGTCCTGGCGCAGGCGCAGCGGGAGCGGGTGGCCGGCGCAGACGACCTTCAGTTCCGCGCTGCCGTCCTCCTGCGGGCGCATCTCGCCGTAGAGGAGGGTGAGGAAGCGGCTGCGGGCGCCTTCGTCGAGGATCGCGGAGTTCAGGCGCTCCAGGACCGTCGGGCCGGTGAGGCCCTCGCGGGCCAGGAGGCGCAGGGCGTGGCGGGCCAGGCCGGTGACCGCCGCCGCGTTCGGGCCCGTACCGCAGACGTCGCCGATGGCGAAGCCGTAGGCGCCGTCGCGGATGGGGAAGACGTCGTAGAAGTCGCCGCCGACCTCGTTGCCCTCGCCGGCGGCGCGGTAGATGACCTCGACCTCGACGCCGTCGATCTCGGGGAGCTCCGGGGGCAGGAGGCTGCGCTGGAGGGACTGGCTGATGGCCGTGCGCTCCGAGTAGAGGCGGGCGTTGTCCAGGGCGAGAGCGGCCCGGCGGGAGAGGTCCTCGGCGAGTTCCAGGATCTCCTGGCGGAAGTGTTCGTCGGTGGGCTTGCCGAGGGTCAGCATGCCGATGACACGGTTGCGGGCGACCAGCGGGAGGACCACGGTCTCGCCGCCGACGGCGGAGGCGGTCGCGAGGGTGGGGCCGATGCCGGGGGTGACCTGGCGCGTCGGGCTGCCGCTCAGGCCCAGGCTGCGCATGGAGCTGCGCAGGGCGGCCTGGTGGGCCACCTCGCCGGGGGCCGTCCACACCCGGGCGCCGGGGGTGGGGACCGGGTCGGGCGCGGGGACCTTCGACAGCAGGGACTTGATGCCGTCGATGAGTTCCTCGTCCTCGTGCAGGACGTAGGAGAGGTAGGGCTCGGAGGCCTGGTCGGCGATCGTGTAGACGGCGCACCAGGTGGCGAGGGTCGGCACGGTCATCTGGGCCATCAGGGCCAGGGTCTGGTCGCGGTCCAGGGTGCCGGCCAGCAGGTCGGACGCCTCGACGAGGAAGCTGAGGGAGCCGCGGCGCAGGCGCTCCAGTTCGCCCAGGCGGGCCGATTCGACGGCGAGGGCGATGCGGTCGGCGGCGAACTGGAGGCGCAGGGCCTCCTCGTTGGAGTATCTGGCGGGGGCTTCGGCGGCGACGCCGAGGGAGCCGGTGAGGCGGCCCTCCACCTTCAGCGGGACGGTGACGACCGAGCGCATGCCCGTGCCGTTCAGCAGTGGCACCGCGCCGGGGACCGCGGTCAGGTCGTCGTGGACGGCGGGCATGCGGGCCGAGCCGTAGCGGCCGGGGCCGGCTTCGACGGGGACGCGGGCGAAGCGCTGGCGGGCGGAGGGGAGGCCGGTGGAGGCGCGGACCTCCAGTTCCGTCTCGTCGTCGGTGGCGAGCAGGAGGAAGGCCGAGTCGCCGTCGAGCATGTCGCGGGCGCGCTCGACCGTGCGCTGGAGGAGGCCGTCGAGGTCGTCCGGGGCGGGGGAGCCGATGAAGACCTCGAAGGGGTCGGTGCTCTGGCCCTCGGAACCGCTGGAGGTGTCGGAGGCGGGGCCGCGCAGCGGGGTCTGCAGAACTGCCCGTTCGTGGTCCCGTACGAGGAGGCACACGGTTGACGGTTCGCCTGCGGTGTCGCGGACGCGCAGGTGGGAGGCGTAGACGGGGGTGACGCGGCCGGTGGCGGCGCGGATGCCGTAGCTGCCTTCCCAGCGGGAGAGGCGCAGGGCCTCCGCGATGCCGGTGCTGGTGCCGGGGGTGTGCGGCCAGGCCGCGAGGTCGGTCAGAGGCTTGCCGACGACCTGCTCGGCCGGGTAGCCGAAGAGGTCCTCGGCGTCCTCGTTCCAGGCGGCGATGTGACCGGTGCGGTCGACCTGGACGACGGCGACGCGGACCCGGCTGTCGGCCAGCGGGAGGAGGTCGGAGGGCAGGGCCGGGCCGGCCGTGCGGGTGCCCACCGCGCGTGCGGGCAGGTCCAGTTGGAACCAGACGGTCTTGTGGGTGGGGATGTATTCGACGCCCCAGCGGCCGGCGAGGGCCGCGCACAGCTGGAGGCCGCGGCCGCCCTCGCGGTCGGGGCTGCCCATGTTGATCGCCGCGCCCTGGAGGGGGATCTCGCGTTCGGGGTACCGGTCGGCCACTTCGATGCGGACGCCCTCGTCGCTGCGCAGGCACAGCACGTCGGCGGAGGTGCCGGCGTGGACCACGGCGTTGGTCACCAGTTCGCTCGTGAGAACGACGGCGTCGTCGACGATGTCCGCGAAGCCCCAGCCCTGGAGGGTGTCGCGGACGAAGGAGCGGGCGCTCGCGACCGATCGCCCGACGGGCTCGAAACTGGCGGCCGCGCGCGCGGTGATCACAGAACTCCTCGACCGGTTCTCGACGTGCTGGGCTGCGTTGCCGGCCGGCTCGCGCCGCTGCTGGGGCAGGGCGCCCGTCGGCCGGGGGTCCGGGGGCTGTCCCCCCGGGATCAGTCCGGTGGTCATGTTGTGTGCGGCCGCCCCTCCGATGCCCGCTCGTCTTCGTGCCACCGCCCAGGCCGGACGGACCGGCGCGGCTGGACAGCCGGATGCAAGGTTACTTACCTTCGCGGTCCGTGCGGATGCCGGTCTGCAGTGTTTCCGTCCGGAGGGTGTGCGGACGATGTGCGAAGCTGCCGAACTGTTATGGCCTGGTTCGGCCAGGGTGAAACACTGGGCAAGCTTCTTGTGAAGGTCGGGGCAGGCTGTGTGCCCGGAGGTGACCTTGGGCAGCAGCCCCCTGGAGACGGCCTGGCATGCAGGGCGGACAATACGCAGTAGTAACCGGTACGCCGAGCGTGGTACCCGAGCACAGCAGAGACGGTCGACCCCTGCGGGAGGGACACAGTGGAGTCTGGCGCAGCGACGCGTGGCAGGAAGACGCGCGCGAAAGGCGGACAGTCCCCGATCAACCAGGGCAAGGTGCGCAGTGGCACGACCGAGGTGGACACGGCGGCCCTGAACCGGCTGATGGCGGCCCTGGTGTCGATGCGGGACGGGAACTTCCGCAAGCGGCTCACGGTGTCGGGCGACGGCGTGATGGCCGAGATCGCGGCGGTCTTCAACGAGGTGGCCGACCGCAATCTGCATCTGACGGGTGAGCTGTCGCGGGTGCGGCGGATGGTGGGCCGCGAGGGCAAGCTCACCGAGCGGCTGGAGACGGGTGCCTGCGAGGGCTCCTGGGCGACGGCGATCGACAACTCGAACGCCCTGGTGGACGACCTGGTACGGCCGGTCTCCGAGGTCGGCCGGGTGCTGTCGGCGGTGGCGGAGGGTGATCTGTCGCCGCGGATGGAGCTGCGGACGCAGGTGCCGGACGGGAACAGCCAGCCGCTGCGGGGCGAGTTCCTCAAGGTCGGGCGGACCGTCAACAACCTGGTCGACCAGCTGTCGACGTTCACCGACGAGGTCACACGGGTGGCCAGTGAGGTGGGCACCGAGGGCAAGCTGGGCGGGCAGGCCCGCGTGCGGGGCATGTCGGGTTCGTGGCGGGACCTGACGGACTCCGTCAACACGATGGCGAACCGGCTCACCGCTCAGGTGAGGGACATCGCGTTGGTGACGACGGCGGTCGCCAAGGGTGATCTGTCCCGGAAGGTCACCGTGCAGGTGGCCGGCGAGATGCTGGAGCTGAAGAACACCGTCAACACGATGGTGGACCAGCTGTCGGCGTTCTCCTCCGAGGTCACGCGTGTGGCCCGTGAGGTGGGCACCGAGGGTGCGCTGGGCGGTCAGGCGCAGGTGCCGGGCGTGGCCGGTGTGTGGAAGGAACTCACCGATTCGGTGAACACCATGGCCGGGAACCTGACGGCCCAGGTGCGCGGGATCGCGGAGGTGACGACCGCGGTCGCCAGCGGTGACCTGTCGCGCAAGGTGACGGTGCCGGCGCGCGGTGAGGTCGCGCAGCTCGCCGACACGATCAACCAGATGACCGAGACCCTGCGGATCTTCGCGGACGAGGTCACCCGCGTGGCCAACGAGGTCGGGGCCGAGGGGCAGCTCGGCGGTCAGGCGAATGTGCCGGGTGCGGCGGGGACGTGGAAGGACCTCACCGATTCGGTGAACACGGTCTTCCGGAATCTGACCACTCAGGTGCGGGACATCGCCGCCGTCACGACGGCGGTGGCCAACGGTGACTTGTCGCAGAAGGTCACGGTGGACGTGGCCGGCGAGATGCTGGAGCTGAAGAACACCGTCAACACGATGGTCGACCAGCTGTCCGCCTTCGGTGCCGAAGTGACGCGTGTGGCGCGAGAGATCGGTGTCGAGGGTGAGCTGGGCGGCCAGGCGCAGGTGCCGGGCGCGGCCGGTACCTGGAAGGACCTGACGGACTCCGTCAACACGGCGTTCCGGAACCTCACCGGTCAGGTGAGGAACATCGCCCAGGTGACGACGGCGGTGGCCAACGGCGACCTCTCGCAGAAGGTCACCGTCGACGTGTCCGGCGAGATGCTCAAGCTGAAGAACACCGTGAACACGATGGTGGACCAGTTGTCGAGCTTCGCCGACCAGGTGACGCGGATGGCCCGGGACGTGGGCACGGAGGGCCGCCTGGGCGGTCAGGCCCGGGTGGACGGCGTCTCGGGCACGTGGAAGGAGCTCACCGACTCCGTCAACTCGATGGCCGGCAACCTCACTTCCCAGGTGCGCAACATCGCGCAGGTGACGACGGCGGTGGCCCGGGGTGACCTGTCGCAGAAGATCGACGTCGACGCGCGCGGCGAGATCCTGGAGCTGAAGAACACCATCAACACGATGGTCGACCAGCTCTCGGCCTTCGCCGACCAGGTGACCCGGGTGGCGCGCGAGGTGGGTACGGACGGCCGGCTGGGCGGTCAGGCGCAGGTGCCGGGTGTGGCCGGTGTGTGGCGTGACCTGACGGACTCCGTGAACGGCATGGCGTCCAACCTGACCGGTCAGGTGCGCAACATCGCCCAGGTGGCCACGGCGGTGGCCCGGGGTGACCTGTCCCAGAAGATCACCGTGGACGCGCGCGGGGAGATCCTGGAGCTGAAGAACACGCTGAACACGATGGTGGACCAGCTGTCGTCGTTCGCCGAAGAGGTCACGCGGGTGGCCCGCGAGGTGGGTACGGAGGGCATCCTCGGCGGTCAGGCCGAGGTGCAGGGCGTTTCCGGCACCTGGAAGGACCTCACCCAGTCCGTGAACGGCATGGCCAACAACCTGACCATCCAGGTGCGCAACATCGCCGAGGTCACGACGGCGGTGGCCCGGGGCGATCTGTCGAAGAAGATCACCGTCGACGCCAAGGGCGAGATCCTCGAGCTCGTCACGACCGTGAACACGATGGTGGACCAGCTCTCCTCCTTCGCCGAGCAGGTGACCCGGGTGGCCCGCGAGGTGGGCACCGAGGGCATCCTGGGCGGCCAGGCGCACGTGCCGGGTGTCACGGGCATCTGGAAGGACCTGAGCGACAACGTCAACCTGATGGCGAAGAACCTCACCACTCAGGTGCGGAACATCTCCCAGGTCTCGGCGGCGGTCGCCAACGGCGACCTGACGCGGCAGGTCACCATCGAGGCGCGCGGTGAGGTCGCGCAGCTCGCCGACACCATCAACACGATGGTGAAGACGCTGAGTTCGTTCGCCGAGCAGGTCACCAAGGTGGCCCGTGAGGTGGGCACGGACGGCATCCTGGGCGGCCAGGCGCACGTACCGGGTGTGGCCGGCACGTGGAAGGACCTCACGGAGTCCGTGAACCAGATGGCGTCCAACCTGACCGGTCAGGTGCGCAACATCGCCATGGTGACCACGGCCATCGCCAAGGGTGACCTGACGAAGAAGATCGACATCGACGCGCGCGGGGAGATCCTGGAGCTGAAGACGACCATCAACACGATGGTCGACCAGCTGTCGTCCTTCGCGGAGGAGGTCACGCGTGTGGCCCGCGAGGTGGGCACGGAAGGGCAGCTGGGCGGCCAGGCGCGCGTGCGGGACGTGGACGGCACCTGGCGGGACCTGACCGAGTCGGTGAACGAGATGGCCGGGAACCTGACCCGGCAGGTGCGTGCCATCGCGCGCGTGGCGACAGCGGTGACCCGCGGCGATCTGAACCTGAAGATCGACGTGGACGCGTCCGGGGAGATCCAGGAACTCCAGGACTACATCAACAAGATGATCGCCAACCTGCGCGACACCACGATCGCCAACAAGGAACAGGACTGGCTCAAGGGCAACCTGGCGCGGATCTCCGCGCTGATGCAGGGCCGCCGCGACCTGGAGGACGTGGCCTCGCTGATCATGAGCGAGCTGACCCCGGTCGTCTCCGCCCAGCACGGGGCGTTCTTCGTGGCGATGCCGCTCGTCGACGGCGAGGACATCAGCGCCACGGACGAGGACCAGTACGAGCTGCGCATGCTCGGCAGCTACGGCTACTCGATGGGCTCGATGCCGACGTCGTTCCAGCCCGGTGAGGCGCTGGTGGGGACGGCCGCCGAGGAGAAGCGCACGATCCTCGTGGAGAACGCGCCGAGCGGCTATCTGAAGATCTCCTCGGGGCTCGGCGAGGCGCCGCCCGCGCAGGTGATCGTGTTGCCGGTGCTGTTCGAGGGCAGCGTGCTCGGAGTCATCGAGCTGGCGTCCTTCACGCCGTTCACGCAGATCCAGAAGGACTTCCTGAACCAGATCGCCGAGATGATCGCGACGAGCGTCAACACCATCTCGGTCAACACCAAGACCGAGCTGCTGCTGGCTCAGTCGCAGGAGCTGACCGAGCAACTGCGCGAGCGCTCGGCGGAGTTGGAGCAGCGGCAGAAGGCCCTCCAGGCGTCCAACGCCGAACTGGAGGAGAAGGCCGAGCTGCTGGCGCAGCAGAACCGCGACATCGAGGTGAAGAACACCGAGATCGAGGAGGCGCGGCAGGTCCTGGAGGAGCGCGCCGAGCAGCTCGCGGTGTCGATGCGCTACAAGAGCGAGTTCCTGGCGAACATGTCGCACGAGCTGCGTACGCCGCTCAACTCGCTGCTGATCCTGGCCAAGCTGCTCGCCGACAACGCCGAGGGGAACCTCTCCCCGAAGCAGGTCGAGTTCGCCGAGACGATCCACGGAGCCGGTTCGGACCTGCTCCAGCTCATCAACGACATCCTCGACCTGTCGAAGGTCGAGGCGGGCAAGATGGACGTCTCCCCGACGCGGATCGCGCTCGTCCAGCTCGTGGACTACGTGGAGGCGACCTTCCGGCCGCTGACCGCGGAGAAGGGCCTGGACCTGTCCGTACGGGTCTCCCCGGAGCTGCCCGCCACGCTGCACACCGACGAGCAGCGGCTGTTGCAGGTGCTGCGCAACCTGCTCTCCAACGCGGTGAAGTTCACCGACTCCGGGTCGGTGGAGCTGGTCATCAGGCCGGCGCGGGAGGACGTGCCGCAGAAGATCCGGGAGCAGTTGCTGGAGACCGGGTCGCTGACCGATCCGGAGGCCGGGCTCATCGCGTTCTCGGTGACCGACACGGGCATCGGCATCGCGTCCAGCAAGATGCGGGTGATCTTCGAGGCGTTCAAGCAGGCCGACGGCACGACCAGTCGCAAGTACGGCGGTACCGGTCTCGGGTTGTCCATCTCGCGGGAGATCGCGCAGTTGCTCGGCGGTGAGATTTACGCGCAGAGCGAGCCCGGCCGTGGTTCGACGTTCACGCTGTATCTGCCGCTGCACCCCAGCGAACTGCCGCCGCAGGGCTACCAGCAGCAGTTGCCCGCCCTGGAGGCCGGCGACCTGGTGGCGTCGGCGTCCGAGCTGTCGGACGTGGAGGTCGAGACGCCGGCCGAGGTGACGTCGTACCGCGAGACGCAGAACGGGCCGGCTGCCCTGTTCCGGCGGCGGCGCAGGATGCCCGAGCTGCCGCAGCGCCCCGCGCAGCTGGAGCAGTGGACTCCGTCCGAGCAGGAGCCGGCGCCGAGGCCGAACCGCGGCATCCGGTTCGGCGGCCAGAAGGTCCTGATCGTCGACGACGACATCCGCAACGTCTTCGCCCTGACCAGCGTCCTGGAACAGCACGGCCTGTCCGTGTTGTACGCGGAGAACGGCCGGGAGGGCATCGAGGTCCTGGAGCAGCACGACGACGTGGCGGTCGTGCTGATGGACATCATGATGCCCGAGATGGACGGGTACGCGACGACCACGGCGATCCGCCGGATGCCGCAGTTCGCCGGACTGCCGATCATCGCGCTGACGGCGAAGGCGATGAAGGGCGACCGCGAGAAGGCCATCGAGTCGGGCGCTTCCGACTACGTGACGAAGCCCGTCGACCCCGATCACCTGCTGGCGGTGATGGATCAGTGGATGCGAGGGGAATGAGGGGAACGTTGGGCCGTTGCGCGACCATGCCGGGAAGGTTCGGTGTTCACGCGGAGTTGCGGACTCGGTGTGCGCATAGTCGTGTAGAAGTACAAGATCTGGGGAACCTTCTGGTCTCCTGCTGCGTTTCCGCTACGTGCACAGTGACATCGCGGTGACAGGGTGTGGCGACGGGCAGGGTGCGGCTACGATGACCGGCACAAGGACGGGCGGCGCAAGGGAGTCGTCCCCTGGGGCGGCACCCACCGGTGCTGCCGCAGGACCTGCGGACAGGGGAGGCCCCACGCCGGGGCGAGGAGGGCGGGCCATGGTGCAGAAGGCCAAGATCCTCCTGGTCGATGACCGGCCGGAGAATCTGCTGGCGCTGGAGGCGATCCTCTCTGCGCTCGATCAGACGCTGGTGCGGGCATCGTCCGGGGAGGAAGCGCTCAAAGCGCTGCTCACGGACGACTTCGCGGTCATCCTGCTGGACGTCCAGATGCCGGGTATGGACGGCTTCGAGACGGCCGCGCACATCAAGCGCCGCGAGCGGACGCGGGACATCCCGATCATCTTCCTCACGGCGATCAACCACGGCCCCCACCACACCTTCCGCGGCTACGCGGCGGGCGCGGTGGACTACATCTCCAAGCCGTTCGACCCGTGGGTGCTGCGCGCGAAGGTCTCCGTCTTCGTCGAGCTGTACATGAAGAACTGCCAGCTGCGGGAGCAGGCGTCGCTGCTGCGGCTCCAGTTGGAGGGCAACGGCAAGGACGCGGGCGGTGAGGCCAAGGAGTCGGCCGGACTGCTCGCGGAGCTCTCCGCACGGCTCGCGGCCGTCGAGGAGCAGGCCGAAGCGCTGACCAAGCAGCTCAACGACGAGTCGACGGACGCCGCCGCGGTGGCCACCGCGGCTCATCTGGAGCGCAAGCTCACGGGGTTGCGGCGGGCGCTGGACGCGCTGGAGCCGGGCACCGGGAGCACCTCCTCGGTGTCCTCGCAGAACTGACGCGTGTGCAGGTGGGATTGTCCACCCCGTGACCGCGCGTCAGTTTGACGCCTCTCCCGGAGCGACACGAACGGGTGAAGCGGTGGACACGCGTGTCCCCTGTCGTCTCCCCCGGTAACCTCACACCCATGGCCTCACGTCCCTCCGCAGCCAAGAAGCCGCCGCCCGCGAAGAAGGCGGCCGCGAAGGCTCCGGCGAAGAAGGCCGCCGCCAAGAAGGCTCCCGCGAAGAAGGCGCCCGCCCGGAAGGCCGCGGCCAAGAAGATCGCGCCCAAACCGGCCCCCAGTCCCACCGGCGGTATCTACCGGCTCGTGCGGGCCGTCTGGCTCGGTGTGGCGCACGCCGTCGGCGCCGTGTTCCGCGGCATAGGGCAGGGCGCGAAGAACCTCGACCCGGCCCACCGCAAGGACGGCGTCGCCCTGCTGCTGCTCGGTATCGCGCTGATCGTCGCCGCGGGCACCTGGGCCGACCTCAAGGGACCGGTGGGGGACCTCGTCGAGATCCTGGTGACCGGCGCCTTCGGCCGGCTCGACCTGCTCGTGCCGATACTCCTCGCCGTCATCGCCGTGCGGTTCATCCGTCATCCGGAGAAGCCCGAGGCCAACGGACGCATCGTCATCGGCCTGTCCGCGCTCGTCATCGGCGTGCTCGGCCAGGTCCACATCGCGTGCGGCTCACCCGCGCGCGACGCCGGTATGCAGGCCATAAGGGACGCCGGCGGTCTCATCGGCTGGGCCATGGCGACGCCGCTGTCGTACGCCATGGGGGACGTGCTGGCCGTGCCGCTGCTGGTGCTGCTGACCGTCTTCGGGCTGCTGGTCGTCACGGCCACCCCGGTCAACGCCATTCCACAGCGGCTGCGTCTGCTCGGGGTGCGTCTCGGGATCCTGCGCGACCCGGCCGAGGACGAGTTCGCCTTCGCCGAGGACGACGAGCGCTACGAGGAGCAGTGGCGCGAGGCGTTGCCCGCGCGCCCGCGCGGCCGACGCGCGCCGGCGCCTGCGGCGTACGACCCGGACAGTGCCGAGGAGGAGGCCCTGACCCGGCGCCGAGGCCGCCCTCGCCGCTCGGCGGTGCCGCAGCCCGACATGGACCGGCGCAGGGACGCCGTGGACGTCGCCGCGGCGGCCGCCGCCGCGCTCGACGGCGCCGTGCTGCACGGCATGCCGCCCTCGCCGGTCGTCGCCGACCTCACCCAGGGGGTACGGGTGGGGGACCAGGAGGCGACCACGCCGACGCCCGTCCCGGCCGCACGCCCCCAGCAGGACAAGACCCAGCAGGACAAGGCCCAGCAGCACAGGCCCGAGCAGGACGAGCCCGAGCCGCGGAAGCCGAGGGCGGGCGTCCGCGACCTCACCAAGGCTCCGCCCTCCGAACCGCGCGACCTGCCCCCGCGCGCGGAGCAGCTCCAGCTCTCCGGCGACATCACCTACTCCCTGCCGTCGCTCGACCTGCTGGAGCGCGGCGGTCCGGGCAAGGCGCGCAGCGCCGCCAACGACCTCATCGTCGAGTCGCTGACGACGGTCTTCACCGAGTTCAAGGTGGACGCCAGTGTCACCGGCTTCACCCGCGGGCCGACGGTCACGCGCTACGAGGTCGAGCTCGGCCCCGCCGTGAAGGTCGAGCGCATCACCGCGCTGACCAAGAACATCGCCTACGCCGTCGCCAGCCCGGACGTGCGGATCATCAGCCCGATCCCCGGCAAGTCCGCGGTCGGCATCGAGATCCCCAACACCGACCGGGAGATGGTCAACCTCGGAGACGTCCTGCGCCTGGCGGAGTCCGCCGAGGACGACGACCCGATGCTGGTCGCCTTCGGCAAGGACGTCGAGGGCGGCTACGTCATGCACTCGCTGGCGAAGATGCCGCACATGCTGGTCGCCGGCGCCACCGGCTCCGGCAAGTCGTCCTGCATCAACTGCCTGATCACCTCGGTGATGATGCGGGCGACCCCTGAGGACGTGCGGATGATCCTGGTCGACCCCAAGCGGGTCGAACTCACCGCGTACGAAGGCATCCCGCACCTGATCACGCCGATCATCACCAACCCCAAGCGGGCCGCGGAGGCGCTCCAGTGGGTCGTACGCGAGATGGACCTGCGCTACGACGACCTGGCCGCCTACGGCTACCGGCACATCGACGACTTCAACAAGGCCGTGCGCGAGGGCAAGGTCAAACCGCCCGAGGGCAGTGAGCGCGAGCTCCAGCCGTACCCGTACCTGCTGGTCATCGTCGACGAGCTGGCCGACCTGATGATGGTCGCGCCGCGGGACGTCGAGGACGCGATCGTGCGCATCACCCAGCTCGCGCGAGCGGCCGGCATCCACCTGGTGCTCGCCACACAGCGGCCGTCGGTGGACGTCGTCACTGGTCTGATCAAGGCGAACGTGCCGTCCCGGCTGGCGTTCGCCACCTCCTCGCTGGCCGACTCGCGGGTCATCCTCGACCAGCCGGGCGCCGAGAAGCTCATCGGCAAGGGCGACGGGCTGTTCCTGCCCATGGGGGCCAACAAGCCCACCCGTATGCAGGGCGCCTTCGTCACCGAGGAGGAGATCGCGGGCGTCGTCCGGCACTGCAAGGACCAGATGACGCCGGTCTTCCGGGACGACGTCGTCGTGGGCACCAAGCAGAAGAAGGAGATCGACGAGGACATCGGCGACGACCTCGACCTGCTGTGCCAGGCGGCCGAACTGGTCGTCTCCACGCAGTTCGGGTCGACGTCGATGCTTCAGCGCAAACTGCGGGTCGGCTTCGCCAAGGCCGGCCGGCTGATGGACCTGATGGAGTCGCGGAACATCGTGGGACCGAGCGAGGGTTCGAAGGCTCGTGACGTTCTTGTGAAGCCTGACGAGCTGGATGGCGTGCTCGCCCTGATCCGGGGGGAGTCTGAAGGGTAGGGAACGGGACGCGGTGATCGCCTCGCGGGCGTTACGGCAAACGGGTGTCCGGATCGTGACTCACCCGTAAGGGATCATCGAGCAACCGTTTCCCTGCGGCGTACGTCAAGTTGAGGGAAGCGACAACCAGCGACCCCACCATCGGAATGTCGGGCCATTCCGATGGCGTACAAAGTGACACCGCCCGGTTGCCCCACCCTTTTGGTACCCCCCTAGACTGAACTTCCAGCACAGGCGGCTACACGCTCGAAAGGCGCCCCCGTGTCCATCGGCAACTCCCCTGAAGACGAGCGTCCGTTCGAAAACGAGCACGTCGAAGCAGACCACGAGGAAGCCCGCCCCTCGATCGGCAGTGCCCTGCGGCAGGCTCGTATCGCCGCCGGGCTGACCGTCGACGACGTCAGTAGCGCCACCCGGGTCCGCATGAACATCGTGCACGCGATCGAGGCGGACGACTTCTCCCCCTGCGGTGGAGACGTCTACGCCCGTGGGCACATCAGGACCCTGGCCAAGGCCGTCCACCTCGACCCCGAACCGCTGCTCGCCCAGTACGGCGACGAACACGGCGGGCGTCCGGCACCGACCCCGGCAGCACCTCTCTTCGAGGCGGAACGCATCCGCCCGGAGCGGCGGGGACCCAACTGGACCGCCGCCATGGTCGCGGCGATCGTCGCCGTGATCGGTTTCGTCGGCTTCACGATGTTCCAGGGCGGCGACGAAGGCGGCAACGAGGCGAACGTGGCCGAGGGGGCCACGCCCGGCGACTCCGTCTCCCCGACCACCAAGACCAAGAAGCCCGCCGCCCCCGAGCCGTCCGACAGTGCCATCGCGGCGGCGCCGCAGGACAAGGTGACCGTCCGGGTGGCCGCAGCCGACGGCCGCAGCTGGATCGCCGCCAAGGACCACAACGGCCGGATGATCTTCGACGGCGTTCTCAAGCAGGGCGACACCAAGACCTTCCAGGACAGCTCGAAGGTCCACCTCGTCCTCGGAGACGCCGGGGCGATCGACCTCTTCGTCAACGGCAAGAAGATCGAGGAGAACTTCCAGCCGGGGTCCGTGGAGCGCCTGACGTACACGAAGGGCGACCCCGAAGCCGGGTGACCGGGCCGAAAAGTCCGGTTGATGCGGGGTTGGCCGGGAAACGGCCAACCCCGTCGACGTGGGGTGTCAGCGGGACGAAGTAGTCTTGAGTCCATGCCTGAACGCCGTACCGTCGCACTCGTCACCCTTGGCTGCGCCCGTAACGAGGTGGACTCGGAGGAGCTCGCAGGCCGTTTGGAGGCGGACGGCTGGCAGCTCGTGGAGGACGCCGAGAACGCGGACGTCGCCGTCGTGAACACCTGCGGCTTCGTCGAAGCCGCCAAGAAGGACTCCGTCGACGCCCTCCTCGAAGCCAACGACCTGAAGGGGCACGGCAGAACCCAGGCCGTCGTGGCGGTGGGCTGCATGGCCGAGCGGTACGGCAAGGAACTCGCCGAAGCTCTCCCCGAGGCCGACGGCGTGCTCGGCTTCGACGACTACTCGGACATCTCGGACCGCCTGCAGACCATCCTCAACGGCGGCATCCACGCCTCGCACACCCCGCGCGACCGGCGCAAGCTGCTGCCCATCAGCCCGGCGGAGCGCCAGGAGTCGGCGGCCGACGTCGCGCTGCCCGGGCACGGCCCGGCCGAGCCCGCCGTCGCGCCGGCGGATCTTCCGGAGGGCCTCGCCCCGGCCTCCGGTCCGCGCGCGCCCCTGCGCCGCCGCCTGGACGGCTCCCCGGTCGCCTCCGTCAAGCTCGCCTCCGGCTGCGACCGGCGCTGCTCCTTCTGCGCCATCCCGTCCTTCCGTGGCTCCTTCATCTCCCGCCGCCCCAGCGATGTGCTGAACGAGACGCGGTGGCTGGCCGAGCAGGGCGTGAAGGAGATCATGCTGGTCTCCGAGAACAACACCTCCTACGGCAAGGACCTGGGCGACATCCGCCTGCTGGAGTCCCTGCTGCCCGAGCTCGCCGACGTCGACGGCATCGAGCGGGTGCGCGTCAGCTACCTCCAGCCCGCCGAGATGCGGCCCGGCCTCATCGACGTACTCACCTCGACCCCGAAGATCGCGCCCTACTTCGACCTGTCCTTCCAGCACTCCGCGCCCGGCGTGCTGCGCGCGATGCGCCGATTCGGCGACACCGACCGGTTCCTGGAACTGCTCGACACCATCCGCAGCAAGGCGCCCGAGGCCGGTGTCCGCTCCAACTTCATCGTCGGCTTCCCCGGCGAGAGCGAGGCAGACCTCGCCGAGCTGGAGCGGTTCCTGAACGGCGCGCGGCTCGACGCCATCGGCGTCTTCGGCTACTCCGACGAGGAGGGCACCGAGGCCGCGACCTACGACGACAAGCTCGACGAGGACGTCGTCGCCGAGCGGCTGGCCCACATCTCGCGACTGGCCGAGGAGCTCGTCTCGCAGCGGGCCGAGGACCGCGTCGGCCAGAGCGTGCGGGTCCTCGTCGAGTCCGTCGACGAGGACGGCGTGTACGGCCGTGCGGAGCACCAGGCGCCGGAGACGGACGGCCAGGTGCTCCTCACGAGCGGCGCGGGTCTGCGTGTCGGCCGTATGGTCGAGGCGAAGGTGGTCGGTACGGAAGGTGTCGACCTGGTGGCCGAGCCGCTGCAGGGCTCGCTCACGTCGCCTGCGTGGAGTGAGGAGGCGGGCAGATGACCGGTGTCCCGGCATCCGCGGCGGGAGGCGCCTCCGGCGCGAGAAGGGCGGCGGCCGGTGCCGCCGCCGCGACGCCCGCT
>NZ_WWIC01000096.1:0-495 GCF_009872555.1 Streptomyces sp. SID5643 | reverse complement strand
GCGACGCTTCAGGAGGAGATCCTGTGCGTGGCGTTCGCCGAGGTCCTCGGCCTGGACAGCGTCGGTGTGGACGACGACTTCTTCGAACTCGGGGGTCATTCCCTCCTCGCGGTGCGTCTTGTGAGCCGTATCCGTACGGTTCTGGGTGTCGAAGCCGAGATCCGGGAGCTCTTCGAGGCCCCCACGGTCGCCGGATTCGCCGCCCGTCTGGCCGGTGCCACCGCCGCGCGGGCTGCCCTGACGGCAGGGCCGCGCCCCGAGCGGCCCCCGCTGTCGTATGGACAGCGCCGTATGTGGATCATCGCCCAGCTCGAAGGTCCCAGCGCGACCTACAACATCCCGGTCACCGCTCGGCTGACCGGCGGCGTGGACGGCGCGGCGATGGGGGCGGCCTTCCGGGACGTCATCGGCCGGCACGAGGTGCTGCGCACCGTGTTCCCGGTGGCCGACGGCGCCCCCTACCAGCACATCCTCGACCCCGACGAGCTGGACTGG
>NZ_WWIC01000095.1:0-1869 GCF_009872555.1 Streptomyces sp. SID5643 | reverse complement strand
TGCGACGGTGATCACTCCGCAGATGCTGCCGCTGGTGGATCTGACGGCCGAGGAGATCGAGCGGATCGTCGCGAGCGTGCCGGGCGGGGCGGGCAATGTGGCGGACGTGTATCCGCTGGCGCCCCTGCAGGAGGGCTTCCTCTTCCACCATCTGCTGGCGGAGGTGGGCGAGGACGCCTACGTCCTGGTGTCGGCCCTGGAATTCGATTCACGGGCCCGTCTCGACGCCTTCACCGAGGCGCTCCAGTGGGTGGTCGACCGGCACGACGTCTTCCGGACCTCATTCGCCTGGGAGGGCCTGCGGGAGCCGGTGCAGGTGGTCTGGCGCCGGGCCCTCGTACCCGTGGAGGAGACGAGCCCGGACCCGAGCGGCGCCGACCCGGTGGCCGCGTTGATCGAGGCGTGCGGTCCGTCCATGGACCTGGGCCGGGCGCCGCTGGTCCATGTGCACACGGCGGCCCGGCCGGAGGGCCGGTGGCTGGCCGTGGTGCGCGTGCACCACCTGGTGCAGGACCACACGGCACTGGAGGTGCTGCTGGAGGAGGTGGAGGCGTACCTGGCCGGGCGGGGCGACCGGCTTCCGGCGCCGCTGCCGTTCCGGAACTTCGTGGCCGAGGTGCTCGGCGGGGTGGAGCGCGTCGAGCACGAGCGGTACTTCGCCCGGCTGCTGGGAGACGTCGAGGAGCCGACAGCCGCCTTCGGGATCGTGGAGACACGAGGAGACGGCGCCGACATGGTGCGTGCCGTCCAGCGGATCTCGCCGGAGCTGGAGGGCCGGGTACGAGAGGTCGCCCGCCGCCTGGGGACCAGCGCGGCGACAGTGATGCACCTGGCCTGGGCCCGCGTACTCGCGGCGGTCAGCGGGCGTGCGGACGTGGTGTTCGGGACGGTGCTCTTCGGCCGGATGAGCGCCGGAGCCGGGGCGGACCGCATCACCGGGCCGTTCATCAACACGCTGCCCGTACGCGTCCGCACCGGCGAACTGGGCGTACTGGAAGCAGTCGCCGCGATGCGCGGCCAGCTCGCCGAGCTCATGCAGCACGAGCACGCCCCCCTGTCGGTGGCGCAGCGGGCCGGCCATGTGGCCGCTGACACACCGCTGTTCACCTCATTCCTCAACTACCGGCACAACACCCCCGAGAGCACCGACTGGGCGATCGACGGCATCCGGCTGCTGCTCTCCCGCGAGCGCACCAACTACCCGCTCGCCGGCCTGGTCGACGACAACGGCGACAGCATGTCCGTCGCCGTACGCGCGGTGCCCCCGATCGACTCCCACGCGGTGGTCCAACTGGTGCGTACGGCCGCGGAAGGCCTGGTGAACGCCCTGGAGTCAGCGCTGGACGGTGGGCCGGAGACCGCGCTGAGCGCCGTTCAGGTGCTGGGCGAGGCCGATCTGCACCGGATCCTCGTCGGCTGGAACGACACCTCGACGGAGCTGTCCGACGCGCTCGTGCACGAGCGGTTCGCGGCGCGGGCGACGCGGCAGCCACAGGCCGTGGCGATCGTCGCGGACGGCGCGCGCGTGTCGTACGGGGAGCTGGACGCGCGCGCGAACCGTCTCGCCCACTACCTGGTGAGCCAGGGCGTCGGCCCCGAGTCGGTGGTGGCTCTGTGCCTGCCCCGCGGTGCGGAGATGATCGCGGGGATCCTCGCGGTGTGGAAGGCCGGCGCGGGCTATCTGCCCATCGACCCCGAACAGCCGGCCGACCGGACCGCCTTCATGCTCCGCGACAGCAAGGCCCTTCTGACGCTGACGACCGAGCAACTCTCCGACGGGCTGCTGGCGGCGTCGCCCTCGCACGCTCCGGACGTTCCGGTGGCTCGGGACGGGCTGGCGTATGTGATCTATACGTCGGGTTCGACGGG
>NZ_WWIC01000094.1:0-10049 GCF_009872555.1 Streptomyces sp. SID5643 | reverse complement strand
CCGGGGGCGGACGCGGGCCCCGGCCGGACGGGCGCCGGTCGGAGCCGGGTCCTCGAACCACCCCTTCCCAAGGGCTTGCTGAGCCGCTCCGGTAAACCGGTGGACGGCCCGCCGGAGATCACGTAGCGTGTGGCGCGCCACGCCCCGAGACCAGCGGAAGGAGGACGAGCCGTGCAGTTCCCACCGTTTACGCGCTCCCTCCCCGCCCGGCAGGCGTGCCTCTACTGATCGACCGGGAGCGCTCTTCGCAGCATGCGTCCCGGAGGACATCCCATGACCGATGTGGTCATCCGCGCGCTCGACACGAGCGACGCCGCAGTCTTCGACACCCTGCCCGACCCGCTCGGTGCCCGTGAGGGCCACCGGCTGACCCGCCACCGCCCGGAATGGAAGCGGGTGGCCCTGCGCGACGGCCGTGTCGTCGCCCGCGGCGCCTGGTGGGGCGGCCCCGACGACTCCGAGCCCAGCAACGTCAACTGGTTCGACGTGGCCGAAGGCGAGGAGGAAGCGGGCGCCGCACTCCTGCGCTCCGCCCCCTGGCAGGTCGAACTGGAACTGAACCTGCCGGCCGGCTGGCGCGACGACCCGGCCCTGCGCACCGCCGCCGAGACCCGCGCCACCGCCGCCCACAAGGCCGGCTACGAGCTCCTCGTCGAACGCCTGCTGTACCGCTGGACCCCCGGCTGCGGCCTGCCCGAGCGGCCCGGGCGTCTTGAGTTCCGCGCCGAACCGGACGACGCCGTGTTCTTCGACGCCCTGCGCCGCATCCACTCCGCCACCCTGGACGCCCACGCGCTCAAGGCCATCGAGCAGGGCGGACTCGACCGGGCGGCCCAGGAGGAGCTGGACTTCTTCCACTGGTGCCCCTCGCCGCGCGAGTGGTGGCAGGTGGCGTACACACCGCAGGGCGACCTGGCCGGCATCCACATCCCGGCCCACAATCCGACGGGCCCCTGCATCGGCTTCATCGGCGTCCTGCCGGACCAGCGGGGCCACGGCTACGCCTACGACCTGCTGGCCGAGTGCACGCACTTCCTGGTCGAGCAGGGGGCGGAGTTCGTCGCCGCGGCCACGGACCGGGGCAACTTCCCGATGGCGGCGAACTTCGCCAAGGCCGGCTACCCGGTGGTGAAGGAGCGGCTCAACTTCGACCCGGCGCGGTAACCGGCCCGCCCGCGAACCGCCCCGGCCGGGCGGCTCAGGACCTGCCGTCGAGCAGGTCCTGGGCCGTCGCGAGGATCTCCGTCACCCGCAGGCCGAACGCCGCGTCACAGGCGTGCGGGCGGCCGGTCCGGGCGGCGTCGAGGAGCGCGTCCGCGGCCCGCATCAACGCGGGCACCGCCCCGTCGGAGCCGTCCGGCAGCACCGCCACCCCGCCCTCCCCGCGCAGCTCGACGCCGGCACCGGCCGCGGCGGGCGGCGCCGTCAGGCTCAGAGTGAGCGTGCTCGACGCCCCGCCCGCGTGGTCGAGGACGACATGCGCCGTGTCGCCGGGCCCGTACACCGCCGCCGTCACGCGCCGCACGTCGCCGAGGACCGGCAGCAGCACGGACAGGGCGTGCGGTCCGACGTCCCACAGGGCACCCTTCTCCCGCCGCCACGGCGTCGCGAACGGGCTTTCGCTCGTGAACACCGCCCCGAGCCACTCGGCGCGGCCCGTGAACCAGCCCGGCACCGCGGCCTGCTCGGCGATCCACGCCGCCGGCCCGGGCTGGAAGCGGGTCGTGAAGAACACCACCGAGGCGACCCCGGCCTCCTGGGCGGCCGCGACCACGGCCCGCGCCTGCTCCACCGTCGGCGCGAGCGGCTTGTCGAGCAGCAGATGGCACCCGGCCCGCGCCGCCCCAACCGCGAGAGAGGCCTGCACCTCGGGCGGCAGCGCCACGGCCACGGCGTCCACGTCCGCGAACAGTTCGGCGACGTCGTCGTAGGCGCGGACGCCGTGCCGCTCCGCCAGTTCCTTCGCGGCTTCCGGGCGACGGCCCCACACCCCCGCGAAGTCGAGCTTCCCGTGCCCGCTCAACGCGGGTGCGTGGGCCGTCCGGGCCCAGGGTCCGGTGCCGAGCAGTCCTATGCGCATGCCGCCGCCTCTCCACGCTGCCAGGTGGAAGAGCGTGCCACACCGAAACGGGCGTCGGACAACGACAAAGGCGAGGAGTGTTCTCCTCGCCTGTCTCAAGTTATAGCCCACGGGGGGACTTGCGGCAAGGCCCCCCGGCTCCCGCAGACTGTCCGGCCTGAGCCCAGGACCTGCGGAAACGGGAGCATGACGTGACCCCTGCGACCACGAGCGCGTTCGATCTTCCCGACCGCCTCGCGCACAAGGCCGCCCCGGCGTCGATCGCCGGGGACGAACAGCACTTCGCCGCCATCGCCGACTGCCTCACGCAGAACATCGCCGAACTCTCCGACCGCCTTGCCGCCGAGCGCAGGGCACCCGGCGGCAAGGGCAGGCAGGCGTTGGACCGGGACGCCGAGATCCACCGGCTCACCGCACGGCTGCGCGCCCTGAGCCGCTTCGGACTGGACCTGTGCCTCGGGCACATGGCCGCCGCCGACGGCTCCGCGCCCGTGTACGTCGGACGGCTCGGCCTGACGGACAGCGAGGGGCGCCGGCTGCTGGTCGACTGGCGTTCCCCCGCCGCCGAGCCCTTCTTCGGAGCCACCCACGCCAACCCGATGGGCCTGGCGAGCCGTCGCAGGTACCGCTGGACCGACGGCAGGATCGTCGACTACTGGGACGAGGTGTTCACCGCCGACGGATTCGACGGGCACGCCGCGCTCGACGACCAGTCCGCCTTCATCGCCGGCCTCGGCACCAGCCGCTCGCCGCGCATGCGGGACGTGCTCGGCACCATCCAGGCGGACCAGGACGCCATCATCCGTGCCGGTTCCCGCGGCGCCCTCGTCGTCGACGGCGGTCCGGGCACCGGCAAGACCGTCGTCGCCCTGCACCGCTCCGCCTACCTGCTCTACTCCGACCCGCGCCTCGGGCAGCACCGCGGCGGCGGCGTGCTCTTCGTCGGCCCGCACCGGCCCTACCTGTCCTACGTCTCCGACGTCCTGCCCAGCCTCGGCGAGGAGGGCGTGCAGACCTGCATCCTGCGGGACCTCGTCGACGAGGGGGCCACGGCGGGGGAGGAGACCGACCCGGAGGCGGCCCGTCTGAAGTCGTCGGCGGACATGGTGCGGGCGATCGAGAAGGCCGTCCGCTTCTACGAGGAGCCGCCCGCCGAGGCGATGACGGTCACGACCCACTGGTCCGACATCCGGCTGAGCGCCGCGGACTGGGCGGTGGCGTTCGAGGCGGCGGAACCCGGCACGCCGCACAACGAGGCACGCGACCAGGTCTGGGAGGAACTCCTCACGATCCTCGTGGACCGGCACGACGGCGACGCCCCGGACGAACTCCTCCGTCAGACGCTGGCACGGGACCGGGAGCTGCTCATGGCCTTCAACCGCGCCTGGCCCCTGCTGGAGGCGACCGACCTCGTCGGGGACCTCTGGTCCGTCCCCGCCTACCTGAGGATGTGCGCGCCCTGGCTCAGCCGCGACGAGGTGCGCACCCTGCAACGCGAGGAGGCCCACGCCTGGACCGTGTCCGACCTGCCGCTGCTGGACGCCGCCCGCCAGCGGCTCGGCGACCCGGAGGCCTCACGGCGCAGGCGCAGGCAGGAGGCCGCCGTCGCCGCACAGCAGGACCGCATGGCCGACGTCATCGACGACCTGCTGGAGGCCCACACCTACGACGACGGCGAGGGCGTGCTGGTCATGCTGCACGGGCAGGACATGCGCAACTCCCTGGTCGACGAGAGCGTCCTGCCCACCGCCGACCCCGACCGGCTCGCCGGGCCGTTCGTGCACATCGTCGTGGACGAGGCGCAGGAACTGACCGACGCGGAATGGCAGATGCTGCTGCTGCGCTGCCCGTCCCGGAGCTTCACCATCGTCGGGGACCGTGCCCAGGCCCGGCACGGGTTCACCGAGTCGTGGCGGGAACGCCTGGAGCGGGTCGGTCTGGACCGGGTCGAGATGGCCGCGCTGAGCATCAACTACCGTACGCCCGCCGAGATCATGGCGGAGGCCGAGCCGGTCATCCGGGCCGCGCTGCCCGACGCCAACGTGCCGACGTCGATCCGCAGCAGCGGCGTCCCCGTCCGCCACGGGTCCGCCTCGGAGCTCACGTCGGTCCTCGACACCTGGCTGGCCGGACACGCCGAGGGGATCGCCTGCGTGATCGGCGCTCCCGCGTTTCGGCCCGCCTCGCCCCGCGTCCGGTCGCTGACCCCGGAGCTGTCGAAGGGGCTGGAGTTCGACCTGGTGGTGCTCGTCGACCCGGAGAACTCCGGCGAGGGCGTCGAGGGCGCCGTCGACCACTACGTGGCGATGACCCGGGCCACGCAGGAGCTCGTGATCCTCAGGAGTTCCTGACACGCCGGCCCGGGCGGCGTTCCCGGGTGGCCGGCTCAGTTCTCCGTGCTGATGTTGACCATCCAGGGGACGCCGAAGCGGTCCGTACACATGCCGAACACATCGCCCCACATCTGCTTCTCCAACGGCACCGAGACCGAACCGCCCTCGGACAGCTTCTCCCAGTAGCCGCGCAGCTCGGCGTCGTCGTCACCGCTGAGGCTCACGGAGTAGGAGCCGCCCTGCTCGGACTCCGTGCCCGGTGGGTTGTCGGCTCCCATCAGGGTGAAGCCGCCGGTGGTCTCCAGCATGCCGTGCATGATCTTGTCGGCGTTCGGGGCGTCCGGCTGCCCGAACTCTCCGTAGCTGTTGAGGGCGAGGGTGCCGCCGAAGACCTCCTGGTAGAACTCCATCGCCTGCCGGGCGTCGCCGTTGAAGGTGAGGTACGGGTTGAGGCGCGAGGCCATGAGAACCTCCCGGAAGGGGGCAAAAGGCATTTTCGCGCAGCGTATCGTCAGGCACCGACAACGGCTCGTCGGGCGGCCCGCGCCCTCGGCGGGGCCGGGGTTCGCCACCGCCGGAGCCGTCACCAACTGCACTGTTAACGTGGCCGCTTGAGCAGAGGGGGAGACGGCAGCTCATGTCATCGACATTCCGCATCGGCGGGGATCTGGACGTACGCAGGCTCGGCTTCGGAGCCATGCACTTGCCCACCGAACCCGGCCCCGGCCGGGAGAACGCCCTCGCGGTGGCCCGGCGCGCCGTGGAACTGGGCGTGACCCTGATCGACACGGCGCACCTGTACGGCGGCGGTGCCAATGAGGAGCTCCTCGCCGAGGCCCTGCACCCCTATCCGGAGGGCCTGCTGATCACCACCAAGGTCGGTGTCGCGCGCACCGGCCCCGGCGGCGACTGGAAGCTCGACGGACGGCCGGAGATCCTGCGCGACCAGGTCCGGCAGGCCCTGCGCCGCCTGCGGACCGAGCGCATCGAACTTCTCCAGCTGCACCGCATCGACCCCGGCACGCCACTCGCCGACCAGCTCGGCACCCTGCGGGAGCTCCAGACCGAGGGCCTGGTCGGGCGGATCGGGCTGTCGGAGGTCACCATCGAGGAGCTGGAGCGGGCCAGGGAGTTCGTCGACGTCGTGAGCGTGCAGAACCGCTACAACCTGCTCGACCGGGTGCACGAGCCGGTGCTCGACGCCTGTACGGCGGCCGGCATCGCCTTCCTGCCGTGGCGGCCCGTCGCCTGGGGGAAGACAGGAGCCGAGCGTGAGATCGCCGCCGTGGCGGCCGAGCTCGGGGCCACGCCCACGCAGGTCTCCCTCGCCTGGCTCCTCGACCGTGCACCGGTCGTCCTCCCCATCCCGGGCACGGCCCGGACCGAGCACCTGGAGGAGAACCTCGCGGTGGCCGGCCTGGAGCTGACGTCAGCCCAGCGGACGCGCCTCGACCGGCTCGCCGGAGCCGCACAGGCCGCGACAGGCTGACAGGCCGGGGTCAGGGGCGTGGCCGCCTCGTCGGCCGGCCGGGCCGTGGCCGGCCGGTCCTGTGACTACCGGGCGCCCGTGCGGTCGAGATGACCTGGAGAGCGGTGGGATTGTGCGGACGGCCTGGAACGACTGGCTCCGCAAGAGCGCGAGTGGCGCCCCTCAACGGCGCTTCCCTCTGAAGAGGTCACTGGAAAGAGCGGTGTAACCCCCCAGCGCGATCCCTTGTACCTCGGTACGCGTGTTCGCGGCTTGCTCACGTGCATCCCGTTCGGCTTGCAGCCCGTCTGCGGAATCAGGCACAGAACGCCCTGGATTGCGCCTGAGCAGAACGATGCTCAGCAACGCGGCAAGAGCGCCCATGCCGGCGAACAGCGCAATGATCGTTCCCATGCTCACCTCTCAGCTCCGAGCTGACACCGGAGCAGGGCAGCAGGCGGGCCCCACTCGTCGCCTGATGATCGCATCAGCCGGGAAGGCCGGCGGCAAGGCGGCCTTGCGCCATGTGGGCACCAGCGGTCGGCCGAAAGCCGTCTGTGAGCCGCTCGCGGTCGAACAGGGCCGGAGCCGGACTGGTGCCGTCGGTACGGACAGGCCCTAGTTGTTCCAGTCGTACGGGCCGCCGCCCTGCCACTCGATCAGCTCGGTGTCGTCGACGGCCGTGTCCGTGGTGGGCAGGCCCTCGCGGTGCAGCAGGTCCAGTACGTCGAAGAGGCTGTAGGCGACGCCCATGCGCTCGCCGTGGATGGTCACCAGCCGTCCGCCGTCCGTCGCGGGCGGCTGCACGACCACAGGGGGTTGACCGTCCATAGCCCCACCATGCTCCCGAAACGGCCGGTTCGCAGCTCGGTGGCGTCCAGAAGCGGTACGGACCCGCTCTCCCCGTGCCGGCGCCGGGCCCGGCTGTGTCCCGGTGACAAGGCGCGATCCGGAAGCTGAGTTCTCATCAGCACTCCCTGAGAGCGGTCGCACCCGCGCCCTAGCGTCCGTGGCATGGACATGAACCGTACGCACAGAGGGAAGTGGCGCGGTGCCGTGCTGGCGGTGCTGCTGAGCGCCGGAACGCTCACGGCCGCCGCCCCGGGCGCCCACGCCGACGGCACACGCACCGAGACACCGGTGAGGTCGACGTCGCCGGTGACCGGAGTGACGGAGTCGATGGTGCGGGTGAAGGTGCCGCTGCCGGAATCGGCGGGGCCCCGCCCGGCCGCCTGCGACTGGCTGTCATACCTGCGCTACCGCTCCGCCGCCGGGCCGTCCGCGTCGGCCGACGCCGACCGGATCCTCATCGCCCAGCCCGGGATCCTGGAAGGCGCCGGGGCGTTCGACAGCGTCGCCCGCAACACCGTCACGCGCGCCGCCGAGCAGGGACGGCACATCGAGTTCTGGGCGCTGGACCGGCGTTCCAACTGCCTGGAGGACCGCACCGGCATCGCCTCCGGCGACCAGCACACCGCGGTCGACTACTACTACCGCGGCAAGCAGGTGGGCGGCCGCACCTTCGCCGGCTTCACCGGCAACGCGCAGCTGGGCTGGATGGCGAAGCTCGGGATCGAGCAGACCGTACGCGACCAGTACGACCTGCTGACCGCCGAGTTGCCCTCCCCGGCGCAGCGCAAGCAGAAGGTGCTGTGCGGCGGGCACTCGCTGGGCGGTGTCATCACCGGGTACTTCGCCGCGGCCGACTTCGACGGCAACCGCGCCACCACGGCGGACGCCGGCTACAACCAGTGCGCCGGCTACTTCGCCCTCGACACCACCGTCTCCACCTCCCTGGCCGACCTCAGCGGCAGCATCCCGGACGACACCAACCTGCCCGACATCGGCCTGGGCCACGGCGCCGTACAGGCCGGGCTGGACAGCGGTGTGCTGCCGCGCACCCTGTCCGCACCGGTGCTGCTCAACCCCGAGACCATGACCCTGCTCGGCATCGCCGGACTCGGTGCCCTGGACGACCTGGAGGGCGAGGCCGACCTGCCCCGCTACCTGCCCTCCAACCCCAACATCGAGGCCACCCACCGTCTCCTGTTCGCCAAGGACACCGCCGCCTTCCTCAGCGGCAAGCCCTCGGTGAAGGACTTCCGGCTCACCAACGGGGCCGTGCTCGGGGCCCTCCTGGACGACAACTCCGTGCCGCTGGCGTTCCTGCAGACCAGCGTGGGCTTCTTCGACGGCGGACCGATCGCCGACAAGAGCTTCCCCGTCGCCAACGGCGGTGATGAGCACGCCGGGCCGTACGGCACGGCGTACAAGGCCATCCCGGACCGGCCGCGGGGCCCGCTCTACACCTGGCGCAACTACGACCGCGTCGGCGACCCGGACGACCCCGGTCACCGCTCGGCCGACGGCACCCCGTTCACCGGCGCCGGCGAGGAGGTCACCGACATACGGCAGTTGGCCCGCAGCCTCGCCGAGCAGCCGCTGGACTTCACCGAGCAGTACTTCCCGACCAAACTGGTCACGGACATCCAGCTGGCCACGTCCCCGCAGGTGAAGAAGCTCGTCGTGCACCCCGAAGGGCTCAAGGCCAACCCGGTGCTCACCGTGCTCGCCGGTGAGGGCCTGCTGGCCGGCCGGGTCCCGGCCGAGCTGCACCCTGTGGTCGCCGACGGTTACCAGCACCTCGACGTCCTGACCGCCGCGCCGGTGCAGAACAACGGCCGGCCGGAGCCCGTCTCCACCGGCCTCGCCGACTTCGCACGGTCGCCGAGCCGGCCATAGCCGCCCACACGCCCGGGGCCCGGGAGGTTCTCCTCCCGGGCCCCTTCGCCTGACGCGGGCTCAGAGCCTGCCGGCGGCGAACGTGGCCGCCTCCTCCGCGTCGTCCCGGTAGCTCAGGTGCGCCCCGACGTCACCGCCGCCGCTCTCGCAGACGGGGTCGCCCTGGGCGCAGAGGTCGAGCGTGCGGCTCTGGTACGTGCCGGTGACGCTCTTGCCGAGCGCCCGGATCGGGTTGCCGAACAGCAGCACCGCGGCGACCTTCGGCTCCACCGCCGCCGGCAGCGTGGCCACGATGGGGCTGCCGACGACCGCCCCGGCGCTGCTGATGCCGATCGAGTTGTCGACGACGTTCGCGCCCTGCGAATAGCCGACGAGAACGAACTTCTGCCCGGGGCAGGCGGCGGCCTGGCTCTTCACATGGTTCACCAGATCCAGATTTCCCTGGGCGGCGGACGTGGGGGAGAGGTCGGCGGGGTAGTTCACCTTGTAGCTGGAAACGCTTTTGCCCACCGCCTTCTTCTTCAGCGCCGAATACACCGGGTCGCCGACGATGAAGCCGAGCGTGCCCGGCTCGAAGGTGCCGCGGGCCGCGACGACCTCGACGTCCGTGCAGGCAGCGGCGATGGCCGGGGGAGCCGCGAGGGTGGTGAGTCCGGCCCCGCCGACCAGCGAGAGCGCCGCGAGACACATACGGATACGCATGGGGATCCTCCGCGTGAAAGGCGCGTGAAGCGCCTGCGAAAAAGGACGCCCCGAACGTATGGGCTTTTCCCCGCCTGCTGTTATGGACGGGATGATGGAAACCCCGCCGGTTTTTGTCGCCGATTGAGTACGCCGCCCGGCCCCCGGGTCAGTTCTGCCGCGCGTGCAGTGATTCCGCGCGCAACGCGAGAATGAGGTCGAGGCGGGTCTCCGGGTCGTGCAGGGCGTCACCGAAGAGCTTCTCCAGCTGGCGCAGGCGGTAGCGGACCGTCTGCGGGTGGATGTGCAGCCGTGCGGCGACGTCCGGCACGTTGCTGCCGCTGAGCAGCCAGGCCAGCAGGGTCTCGGCGAGCCGGTCGCGCTGCCCCGCCGAGACCGTGTCGAGGGGCGCCAGGACCCGTGCCTGGAGGCGCTCCAGCAGCGGCTCGTCGCCGTGCAGCAGCAGCGTCGACAGATGCTCGGAGCAGCGCACCACGCCCTGGCGGGGGAGCACCCCGCGGCCCATCAGCCCGAGCGCCCGGGAGGCCAGCCGCAGCGACTGCGCGGCCTCGGTCACCGCGACCGCCGGGCCGATCGCGGCGGGCCGGCCGCGCAGCGCGAGCGTGAACGCCCGGCCACCGGTGCCGCCCGAACCCTCCGGTTCGGGCACCAGCATGCGCGGCGGCCGGGACCCCATGTCCACCAGCGCGCCCGCCGCCGCCAGCGGCCGGTCCTCCTCCCGCCG
>NZ_WWIC01000093.1:0-23825 GCF_009872555.1 Streptomyces sp. SID5643 | reverse complement strand
CGCAGCCGGCCCATCGTGGCCGCGGCGTGCAGGCCGTGCCCCACGACGTCGCCGACCACCAGGGCGACCCGGGCACCGGGCAGGGGGATCACGTCGAACCAGTCGCCGCCCACGCCCTCCAGGGCGGGCAGATAGCGGTGGGCGACCTCGACGGCCGAGTGGTCGGGCAGGGAGCCCGGCAGCAGGCTGCGCTGGAGTGACTCGGCCAGGGTGTGCTCGCGGGTGTAGCGGCGGGCGTTGTCGACGGCGACCGCGGCGCGGGCGGCCAGCTCCTCGGCGAAGGCCAGATCCTCCCTGCCGAAGGGAACGCCGGCGGAGCGCCAGAAGCTCGCCATGCCCAGCACCACGCCGCGGGCCTGGAGCGGCACCGTGATCAGGGAGTGGAAACCGAGGTCCAGCACGCGCCGCGCGCGAACGGGGTCCTGTGCGCTCATCCAGCCGCCCGGAGCGGTCAGATCGACGTCAAGGACCGCACGGCCGCGCTCGGCGCCGACGGCCGCCGGCGACGAGGGGACGAAGCGGATCAGCTCACCCACCGGATAGAGCGACCGGGCGCCGTCGACGCCGTGCACCGCCACCCGGCGCATCTGCGGACCGGGCCCGGCCGGCACCGCGCCGCGCAGGATCGGATCCAGCAGGTCGACCGTGGCGGTGTCGGCGAACCGGGGGACCGCCACCTCGGCCAGTTCCTGCGCGGTACGCACCACGTCCAGCGTCGTTCCGATCCGCATCCCCGCCTCGTACAGCAGCCCCAGCCGTTCCCGGGCCACCTCCGCCCGGCCCGCCAGCGCCCGCAGCTCCGTCGTGTCGCGCAGGGTCGCCACGCTGCCCGCCGTGCGGTCGTCCGGGTCGACCGGCCGCACGTTGACCGCCAGCAGCCGGTCGCCGGCCAGGTGCACCACGTCGCTGGCCGGCCGGCCCGAACCCAGCAGCTCGGCGGTGCCCGACTCCAGACCGAGATCCGTCACCCGGCGCTCCTCGGCATCCCCGGGCAGGTCCAGCAGCCGGCGCGCCTCGTCGTTCGCGAGCAGCAGCCGGCCGTCGCTCCCGATGATCAGCACGCCCTCCCGCACCGCGTGCAGCACCGCGTCGTGATGCTCGTACATGCGCGTCATCTCGGACGGGTCCAGGCCGCGGGTCTGCCGCCGCAACCGCCACGAGACCAGTGCGGTGCCGCCCGCGGCCACCGCGAGCGCGGCGGCGGCGAACCCCAGCAGCTGCGGCAGCTGATCCTGCACCACGTCGTCCACGCTGGCCACGGTGACCCCGACCGACACGAAGCCGGCGATGGTGATCCCGTTGGTGTCGTAGACCGGAACCGTCGTGTCCACGGCCAGACCGAGGCTTCCTTCGAAGGTCTTGGTGAACGGCCGGTCGGCGGCGCCGCCCTCGCGCACGGCGTAGATGTGCTTGCCGATCAGTTCCGGGTCGGGGTGGGTCCAGCGGAAACCCTGGGGATCGAAGGTCACCACGTAGTCGACGCCGGTGTTCTTCCGGGCGTCCTCCGCGCGCGGCTGGAGCAGCTCGGTGGGGTTGCCGGACTTCATGGCGTCCAGCGTTCCCGGGGCTCGCGCGAAGGACTGCGCGACGCCCTTCGAGAGCTGACGCGCCTCCTGCGTGCTCGCCTCCCGCGCCTGCACGACGAGGGCTCCTCCCGCGGCGGCGGCGAACAGCACCATGATCACCGACTGCAGCAGGAACACCTGGCCGGCGACGCTGCGCACCCTCGGCAGGGCCCGCCATCGCCCTCCCGGGGACCGGGCGGCGGACTCCTGCCGCGCGTCGTGCCGCCCCGGCCGTCGTGAGGCCGACCGGGTGCGCCCCCCGCTGTGCGGGGAGGAGCGGGAGGCCGGGAACCGACCGGGGTGCCGGGGCATACGGACTCTTTACCATGCACGTTCATATTCAGCCATATGGCTGCATTCAGTCGCTCAGGTGCGAGCCCACTCCTGCCAGCGCCTGGTCACGGCGTCACGGTTCTCGAGCCACCAGTCGATGTCCAGATCGAAGCCCGACAGCAAATGGCCGGGAGTGCTCGCCAGATGCACCGCGGTGGACTCGGTGAGGTACCCGTAGGCGGCGGGCACCACGGGGCCGTCGGGATAGAGCCGGGCCATGTGGGCCTGCACCTCGGGCCGCAGCGCGAAATCGATCAGCCGGTAGGCCGCGTCCGGGTTCGCGGAGCCCTTGGGGATGCCGAAGCCGTTGCTCTGCCTGCGGGCGCCGTTCCACTCGTAGGCGAGGGGAGCTCCGCGCCCGAGCAGGCTCTGGAGCCGGCCCGCCCAGGTGCTGCAGGCCACGGCACTGCCGCGGGACAACAGCTCACCGGGCTCAGCGCCGTACTCCCAGAACGTCCGGACCGAACCTCGGATCTCGTCCATGACCTTGAAGGCGCGGTCCACGTCGAGGGGGTAGAGCCGGTCGAGCGGCACACCGTCCGCGAGCAGCGCGAACTCCAGTTCCGGACAGTCCACCTCGCCTTGCAGCGCGCGGCTGCCCGGGAAGCGCCCAAGGCTCCAGAAGTCCGCCCAGGATTCGGGTCTCCTCCCGCCGAACGCGTCGGTGCGGTAGGCGAGGACGCTGGCCCAGTAGCTCTTGCCCACGCCGTTGGGGGTGAGCAGCGACCGGGCGATGCCGGCGTTCCGGGTGTTCTTCAACCGGCCGTAGTCCAGTGGTTCGGAGGCGCCCTCGTGCTCGAAGAGCACCAGATTGGACATATCGATGTCCATGACGTCGAACCGCGGACGGCCTTCCTTGATCTGGGCGAGCATCTGCTCGTGCCCGAAGTCCACCACTCGGATCCGGATGCCGGTCTCCCTGGTGAACGGGTCGTAGACGGCCTTCCGGTTCGCCTCGCCGTAGGAACCGCCGAAGTTCCGCACGACGAGCAGCCCGCTGCTCTCGGCGGCACTCCGTTCGGTACGTGCCTCACACCCCGTGAGCGAGGCCGCGACCGCGCCGGCGGCGAGCCCTCCGGCTCCGGCCAGGAAGGCTCTGCGGCCCAGTGCGACGTCTCCCACCGGCTGCCTCCTGCCCCAGGGATGATCCGTGACCCAGGGTGTCTCCCGGTCGACCGGCTGCCTCGTGCATCTTTGGTCAGTGTTTACCAGGAAAAGTACCTTCTTCCCAGAGTCTGACGGCGGGAGCCCGGGCGATCACCGTGCCCCGTACGGCCGCCGCACCCTCCCGCGCGGGCAGCTCACCGGCGCAGCTCCACCGAGAGGTGCGAGGACAGCGAACGGAGGAAGTCGGCCGCGTCGAAGATCTCGCCGGCGGAGACGACACCGGCCGTCCGGGTGCGCCCGGTGAGGATGCGGGCCACCGCCTCCACCGCGAGCGGCGCCGTGACCGCGTAGATGTCCCGCCCCTGCGCCACGGCACGCCGTTCGGTGCCGCCGGAGCGCACGACGACGTCGACGAGGAAGGTCTGTGCGGACCGCCCGTGCTCGTCGGCCGCCGTCGGCGTCGCGGTGCCGGGCGCCGACACGTCCCGGGCGGCCTCGGCCGTCATGTAGGTGCGCACCTCGGGGACGGCCAGGTGGCTGGGGATGGTCACGACGTCGGCCATCGTGAACTCCCCGACGACCGTCCGGGAACCCACAGGCTCGGGGAAGGGCCACCGGAGGGTCGTCGTCGCGTCCCGGCGGTAGTCCAGGCGCCCGTTCCGGAACACCACGCGCGCACCGCCCCGCCGCTCCCGGGAGACCACGCCGGCGGCGCGTGTCCCGTCCGTGGGCTGCCAACCGCTCAGCGCGTACGCCACGTGTGCCTCGTCTGCGCCCGTCCAGTCGCCCATCGCCGCGGTGGCCAGCAGGTCACCGAGTCCGCCGAAGAAGGCCATCGCCGGGACGACCACCGCTCCCGCGGCGCGGGCCCGGTCCGCGAAGTGCGCGAACGTGTCCGCGTTCGCCTCGATCTCGGCGGCCACGTCGACGTACGGGACGCCGGCGCGCAGGGCCGCCTCGATCACCGGAGCGGCCGTAGTGGCGAACGGCCCGGCGCAGTTGACCACCGCCGCCGCCCCGGCCAGCGCGCGGTCGAGCGCGTCCGGATCGTCGACCGCCGCCGGCCTGACCTCCAGCCCGGGGTACGACGCCGCCAGCGCCTTCAGTTTCACCTCGTCGCGGCCCGAGAGGACCGGGACGAACCCGCGCTCCACCAGTTCCGCCACCATGAACCGCCCGGTGTGCCCGTACGCGCCGAACACCGTCACCGTCTGACCCGGCCCCATGAGCTCTCCCCTGTGCTCGACTGATCAACTGCGGCCATCCTGACGGGGACGAGCATCCGACCGTGAGTGTCCGGAACGACATGCCCCATACAATTACGGACATGACCACTGTTGCGCTGGCCGCCACCGACGGGATGCTGCACTTCGAACTGGCCCTGGCGCACGAGGTGTTCGCCGCCGCCCCGGCAGGGGTGACGGGCCCCTGGTACGACCTCGCCGTCTGCGGCCCGGCCGCCGTGCACATCGGCCGCTTCCGGCTGGAACCCGACGCCGGCCTCGGCCGGCTCCGCCACGCCGGCACCGTGATCGTCCCCGGCTGGGCCGACGTCGACGAGGACCCGCCCGCAGACCTGGTCGACGCGGTGCGCGAGGCCCACGAGGCGGGCGCGCGGGTGGTCTCCCTGTGCACGGGCGCGTTCGTACTCGCCGCGGCAGGGCTTCTCGACGGGCTGCGCGCCACCACACACTGGGCGCACACCGGTGAACTGGCCGCCCGTCACCCCCTGGTGGCGGTCGACCCCGACGTGCTGTACGTGGACAACGGCAGAGTGCTCACCTCCGCCGGCAAGGCCGCCGCGCTGGACCTGTGTCTGCACCTCGTCCGTCTCGACCTCGGCTCCTCGGTCGCCAACGCCGTCGCCCGCCGCCTGGTCGTACCCCCGCACCGGGCAGGCGGCCAGGCCCAGTTCGTCACCGCCCCGGTGCCCGAGCGGGACGACCACCCGCTCGCCGCCCTGTTCCCCTGGATCATCGAGCGGCTCGACCAGCCGCTGACCGTGGAGGACCTGGCCCGCCGGGCCGGAATGAGCTCCCGGCACCTGGGCCGGCATTTCAGAGCGGCCACCGGCACGACCCCTCTGCAATGGCTGCTGACCCAGCGCATCCGGCATGCCCAGGAACTGCTGGAGAAGACCGACGACAGCGTCGACAGCATCGCGGCGGCCACCGGCATGGGGACCGCCACGACGCTGCGCCGCCACTTCAACCGCACGGTCGGCGTGCCCCCGGACACGTACCGCAGGACGTTCCGCTCGCGGGCCCGCTGATCCCGGGAGCTACGCCCGGCCGCCGCCGTGCAGGACGGCGAACGCCCCCTGCGCGCGGGTGCCGTCCGGCGCCTCCCAGGAGCCCGCGACATGGCCGATCGCTCCCCGCGGGGGCACGAACAGGCCGTCCGCAACGGGCTCAAGGGCCCGGTGCAAGCGGAGGACCGGGCCCTTCGGTGTGGTCAGCGCGGTGCCGTCCCGGTCGTCGGTGACGGTGAAGTCCGCAAGGAGACCTTCTTCCGTGCGGGAGACGGTGACCTCCTGGGCGGGGGTGTCGCTGACGTTCTGGTCCTGGGCCTGCGCCCGTCCCTCGATCAGGGCCGTCAGCCGGTCGACCAGCACGGGATCATGACAGCCGTCGTAGGCCCAGCGCTGCCCCAGCACACCGTGCTCCATCGTGCCGACGAGGGCGTGCTCCGCCCCTTCGAGGGGGGCACCGCGATAGGCCAGAGGCACCAGGTACGCGACCGGCTCGGGGCCGGAGGCGTCGGTGACCACCATGAACTCGATTCCCACCTCGCCCTGCGGATCGTCGAGCCGGAAGCCGCCCGACTTCGCCAACTCCGGTTCCCCCGTGCCGCGGTACCACGGACGGGACGGCAGCCAGGCGGTGAGGAGTTCCAGCTTGGTCGGCTTCAGGGTGGTGTGGTGGATGACGGCCATGCCGAGGGTTCCCTTTCGTTGCGTCGTACGGGCGATCACACTTTCGCACCCGCGCGGCCCGGTCAGGGGCCCAGGGCGGGAGCCCGTGCGCGTAGGTTCTGACACCGAACGCCACGAGGAGGGCAGGACCATGACCCCATCGACGGGCAGGGTGGTGTGCGACATCACGATCTCGGCCGACGGCTACTCGGCCGGGCTCGGCCAGACGGAGGAGCGGCCGTTCGGGGACGACGGCGGCGACGGCTCGGGTGAACAGCTGCACGCCTGGATGTTCCGCACACCCGAGGAGAACCGCGCCGAGATCGAACGGCTGAACACGGCCGGGGCGTTCATCATGGGACGCAACATGTTCGGGCCGGTGCGCGGAGCGTGGGACCGGCCCTGGAACGGCTGGTGGGGTGGCGATCCGCCGTTCCACGCGCCGGTGTTCGTGCTCACCCACCACCCGCGCGAGCCGCAGCCCATGGACGGCGGGACGACGTACCACTTCGTCACCGACGGCATCGCCTCGGCGCTGGCCCGGGCACACGAGGCGGCCGGGGACGGCGGCGTCACCGTGCTCGGCGGCGCGACCACCGTCAACCAGTACCTCAGCGCCGGCCTGATCGAGGAGCTGCGGCTGCACATCGCGCCCTTCACGCTCGGCGCCGGCACGCGGCTGTTCGAGGGCGTCCCGCCGCTGAGACTGGAGCAGGTGACCTCGCGGGCGGCGAGCGGGATCACGCACGTGACCTACCGCGTGCTGATCTGAACGTCCGGGAGCCCGGCGTCCTGGGGTCCGGCGTTCGGGAGCCCGGCGTCCGTGAGCCCGGCCTTCGCCGGACCGGCGTTCGGGAGGCCGGAGAAGATCGCTCCCGAGCGGGACGGAGCCTCGTTGAGCACCCACAGGCCGATCAGTGTGGCGAGCGTGAACACGACGGTGATGAGCACCGCGAGGACGAGCCGGCGACGGCGTTCGCGGCGCAGCCACGCGCCGCGCGCCGTGCGATAGGCGTCAGGGGCGGCGTGCACCCCGCCGGCGAGGGCGGCCAGGGCCTCGGTCAGCTCCCGCTCCGTGCGGTCCGGATCGGTGTGGTTCATCGCCGGGCCTCCATCGCCTGGGTCAGCGCGGCCAGGCCGCGCGCCGTGTGTGTCTTGACCGAACCGGAGGAGATGCCCATCGCGGCGGCGATCTCGCCCTCCTTCAGCCCGAGCCAGTGCCGCAGCACGAGCGCCTCGCGCTGCCGGGCCGGCAGCTGTTGCAGCGCGTCGATCAGGACGCGCTGGTCGTCGCGGAGCAGCGCCGCGCTCTCGGCGGAGACGACGGTCTCCTCCGGAGGACTCTCCGCGTGCCTGCGGGCGACCTGGAGGTGCCGGATCCGCATCCGGGTCAGATTGCACACCGTGGAGCGCAGATACGCCTCCGCCGCCTCGATGTCCCTCAGGCGCCGCCACTTCCGGTAGATCTGGTAGTACGCCTCGGCCACCACGTTCTCCGGGTCGTCCGCGCCCAGCAGCACCGCCAGGCGCAGCATCGACGCGTAGTGCAGCTCGAAGAGCCCCGCGAGTCCGGCCTCGCGCTCCCGTTCCGCAGGGTCGGCCGGTGCGGGCGTCAGCGCCTCGACGCCGGGCTCCGGTACCGGTATCGGGTGTCTGTGTCTCACTGCTGGTTCGCTCCCGTCTCCGGACGCCGCCTGACGGTCAGGCGGGACGGCAGGCCGGTCAGGTCGGCGGCGCGCGGGACGCCGAGACGTTCGAGTACGGCGGTGCCGGCCACCGCGACGATCAGGTTGAGCAGCAGGGCGGCGAGTCCGGCGTAGATCTCCAGCGGCCCGGAACCGAAGCCCACGATGGACGAGAAACCCTCGCGGACGACCAGATACGTCCCGGCCGCCATGCCCGCCGCCCACCCGGCGAGCAGCGCCCGGGGATGCAGTCGTCCGGTGAACAGGCCCACGGCGACGGCGGGGAAGATCTGCAGGATCCAGACCCCGCCGAGCAGCTGGAGGTTGATCGCGTCCTGCTCGCGCAGTCCGAAGACGAACGCGACCGCCCCGGCCTTCGCGATGAGCGAGACGGCCTTGGCGATGCGGACCTGCCGTTTGGGCGTGGCCGTCGGATGCACGTACTCGACGTACACGTTGCGCACGAAACTGGTGGCGGCAGCGATCGACATCACCGCCGCCGGAACCAGCGCCCCGACGGTGATCGCGCCGAACACCAGCCCGGCCAGCGGCCCCGGCATCAGCCGGTCGACCAGCATCGGCACCGCCGCCTCCGCTCCGCCCTCCGGTGCCCGCACCCCGGCCGCGAGCGCCGCGAAGCCGAGGACGCCGAAGAGCGCGAGCAGTCCCGTCCAGGCGGGCAGCGCCACCGCGACCTTCCGCAGGGTGCGCGGCCCGTCGGCGGCGAACCCCGCCGTCAGCACGTGCGGGTACATCAGCAGGGCGAGCGCCGAACCGAGCGCGAGGGTGGCGTAGGCCGGCTGCTGGGCCGGGGCCGGCAGCAGCGCGTCGCCGCCGAGCCGCCGGGCCGCTCCGTCGAAAACGGCACCCGGACCGCCGAGCCGCACCAGGACCAGCCAGGTGACCGCGGTGAGCGACACGAAGACGGCCACCGCCTTCAGCGCCGAGATCACGGTGGGCGCCCGCAGCCCGTGCCGGTACGTCGCCACGGCGAGCCCCGCGAACAGCGCCACCATCACCAGATCCCCGGCGGCACCGCGCGGATACACCCCGCCGGCCGTCAGCACGGCCCGTATGCCCAGCAACTGGAGCGCCAGATAGGGCATGGTCGCGAGAATCCCGGTCAGTGCGACCACCAGGGCGAGCGGCGGTGAGCCGTACCGCCCGCGGACGAAGTCGGCGACGGTGACGTAGCCGTGGCGGCGGGCCACGGTCCACAGCCGGGAGAGGAGCACGAAGGCGAGCGGGCAGACGATCACGGTGTACGGCACGGCGAAGAACGCCGCGGCGCCGTTGCCGTACGCCAGCCCCGGCACGGCGATGAAGGTGTACGCCGTGAAGATCGTGCCGCCCAGCAGGAACCAGGTCCACACCGGGCCCAGGCTGCGGTCGGCCAGCGCCCAGCCCTCCAGGGACGGCAGCCGGCCGCTGGGCCGCAGGCGCCGCGCGGTGACGGCGAGCAGCGACGCTCCGCCGATCACGGCGAGGAACGTCGCGGTCATGGTGCCGTCGGCCATGGGTCACCGTCCTTGGTGTGCCTGATCCCTCGCGCAAGAGTTGCGCGGCGGCCCGGATCGGAGGACACGAAACCGGCGGGAAATCCTCTGGAAATTCGCTGTCAACCGGTTCCGGGGGGTGGGCAACTCTTGCACAGACCCCCAGCGAGCGGGAGAGCCGCCGCTTCGCTGATCCCCGGGCGCCTCGGGTCACGAGGTGCCCCGCACCGCCCTGGTGAGGAGCCGCCATGCCTGCGTCCACCCTGCCCGAATCCGGCCTGCCCGCGCCCGAAAAGTCGCGTATATCACTACGATCAGCCCTGCTGTGGACCGGCGTCGCCCTACTCGGAGCCGTCGCCTGGGGCGTCCTCGCGCTCGCCCGGGGCGAGAAGATCTCCGCGGTCTGGCTGGTGGTCGCCGCGCTCGGCTCGTACGCCATCGCCTACCGCTTCCATGCACGGTTCATCGCCCGCCGGGTGCTCCGGCCGGACGACCGCCGGGCCACTCCCGCCGAGCGTCTCGAGGACGGCGTCGACTTCCAGCCGACCGACCGCCGGGTGCTGCTCGGCCACCACTTCGCCGCGATCGCCGGTGCCGGGCCGCTCGTGGGACCGGTTCTCGCGGCCCAGATGGGCTACCTCCCGGGCACCCTGTGGATCGTCGCCGGGGTGATCTTCGCCGGGGCGGTGCAGGACATGGTGGTGCTGTTCCTGTCGATGCGCCGGGACGGCACGTCGCTGGGCCAGATGGCCCGCGACGAGATCGGCCGGGCGGGCGGGGCGGCCGCCCTGGTCGCGGTGTTCGCCATCATGATCATCCTGCTCGGTGTGCTCGCCCTGGTGGTCGTGAACGCCCTGGCCCACTCCCCATGGGGCACCTTCTCCGTCGCGATGACCGTCCCCATCGCCCTTTTCATGGGCTTCTGGATGCACCGCGTCCGTCCGGGGCGGGTCGTCGAGACCAGCCTCATCGGCGTGGCGCTGCTGCTCCTGGCGATCGTCGGCGGCGGCTGGGTGCAGAACTCCTCCCTCGCCTCCACGTTCACCCTCAGCCCCACCACCCTGGTCTTCTGCCTGATCGGCTACGGCTTCGTCGCCTCCGTGCTGCCGGTGTGGATGCTGCTCGCGCCGCGCGACTACCTCTCCACCTTCATGAAGATCGGCACCATCGCCCTGCTCGCGGTGGGCGTGATCGTGGCCGCGCCCGTGCTCAGGGCCGACGCGGTGAGCGACTTCGCGACGTCGGGAGCGGGGCCGGTCTTCGCGGGGGCGCTGTTCCCCTTCCTCTTCATCACGATCGCCTGCGGCGCGCTGTCCGGCTTCCACGCCCTGGTCTCCTCCGGAACGACCCCGAAGCTCATCCAGAAGGAGTCCCAGGTCCGGCTGATCGGCTACGGCGCGATGCTGATGGAGTCGTTCGTCGCGGTCATGGCGCTGATCGCCGCGGCGACGCTGGAGCCGGGCCTGTACTTCGCGATGAACGCACCGGCCGGTCTCCTGGGCGCGACCGCCGAGTCCGCGTCCCACGCGGTGGCGGGCCTCGGCTTCACCATCACCCCCGACCAGCTCACCCAAGCCGCGAAGGCGGTCGAGGAACAGACCCTGATCGCCCGCTCCGGCGGCGCCCCGACCCTCGCGGTCGGCATGTCGGAGATCTTCTCCGGGGTCTTCGGCGGGGCCGCCATGAAGGCCTTCTGGTACCACTTCGCGATCATGTTCGAGGCGCTGTTCATCCTGACCACGGTGGACGCCGGCACCCGCGTCGGCCGCTTCATGCTCCAGGACATGCTCGGCAACGTCTGGAAGCCCCTCGGCCGGGTCAACTGGAAGCCCGGAATCTGGCTGTGCAGCGGCCTGGTCGTAGCCGCCTGGGGCTACTTCCTGTACACCGGCGCCACGGACCCGCTCGGCGGAATCAACCAGCTCTTCCCGCTCTTCGGCATCGCCAACCAGCTGCTCGCAGCCATCGCCCTCGCCGTCTGCACCACCGTCCTCGTCAAGTCCGGGCGGCTGCGCTGGGCGTGGGTGACCGGCGTTCCTCTCGCCTGGGTCACCGCGGTCACCTTCACCGCCGGCTGGCAGAAGGTCTTCTCCGGCGACCCGAAGATCGGCTTCTTCGCCCAACGGGCCCACTACGCCGACGCCCTGGACGCCGGCCGGATCCTCGCCCCCGCCAAGACGACCGCCGACATGCACACCGTGGTCACCAACTCCACCGTCGACGGCGTCCTCATCGCCCTCTTCCTGCTCCTGGTCGCCGTGGTGATCGGCAACGCGGCGGTGGTCTGCGTGCGGGCGGTACGGTCGGCGACGCCGCTGCCGACCACCGAGGCCCCGTACGTCGAGTCCCGCATCGAGGCACCCGGCGACTCCGTCGAGCCCCTGGCCGGAGCCCGCTCGTGAGGATCCGGCACTGGGCGCGGGCGGTGCGCTGGTATCTGCGGGAGCTGACCGGCGAGGCCGAGTACGACCGCCACTGCGAGCGGCACCGACGCCACCACCCGCTCGCCCCGGTGCCCACCCCCCGGGAGTACCAGGTGCTGCGCGCCCGGCATCGGGAGGCCCGCACCCACAGCCGCTGCTGCTGAGCGGCTCCCGCGGCGCCGTGCGCCTCAACTGCCCACGGTGCCGCGGAAGTCGCGGACGGCGAGGGAGAGGAGCGGCTGGTGCCGGGCGAGGACGGACAGCGCATCGCCCGCACCGGCGGCAACTCCGGGAGGCCGGCCCGCCGAGCCGTCGAGCGACCGCCCCCCGGCGCCGGCCCCGGTCGTGACGCGGCTGCGGCCGAGGGCCGGCCGTCCGCTGATCCGCATGGGCACGCGGCATTCCCTGCCGCCGGGCAGTCGCTGGACCAGGTGGGCGCGGGCAGGCAGCCGGAAGGGCAGCCGCAGCACGTCCCGGTACGTGACGCGGACCGGCGGGATGCCGTCGGCGGTCAGCTCGCCCCGACTGTCCCGGCCGTCCGCGCCGAGCGCGATCACGCCCTGCTCCTTCGGGATCCCCCACAGAGCGCGTCCCCCGGCCAGGGAGCGTTCGTCGTCGACCCAGGCGGCCACGGTGCTGCCGGCGAGCCACCGGCCGTGGCGAACGGCCAGGGCGATCAGGAACTCGCGGTAGGCGAGGACGCCGCCGGGCCGGTAGTCCGCCCAGAAGGTCAGCAGGGTGGCACGGCGCCGCACGACCCAGGGACGGGCCGCGTGCGGGAGAGGCCAGGGCGGCAGGTCGTCCGCCGGGACGCGCCACAGCGAGACGACCATGTCACCGGTGAGGTGCCACGGCGACGGAGGAAAGGGCACGGCTGGTTGCTCCACGGCGTGATGACCGACTTCCTCGGTTCGGACCGGTACGGCTGATTGTCCCACTCGCGGCGGCCCGGACCGGGCCCGCGGCACGCAGCCACGGGCCCGGTCCGGCTCGGTCACCGGGCTCAACGGTCCTGGGCGAGTGCGACGAGTTCGGCGAACAGGCCGCCGGCGCCGACGAGGTCCTCGTACGTTCCCTGTTCGACGACCCGGCCCTTGTCCATGACGAGGACGCGATCGGCGAGGCGGGTGTTCTCCAGTTGGTGGGTGACGACGATCGTCATGCGTTCGACGGCGATCCTCTTGATCTCGAGGAAGATGGCGTGCTCGCCGCGGGCGTCCATCTGGGACGTCGGCTCGTCCAGGATCAGCAGCGGCGTCCGGCGGTACAGGGCGCGCCCGCACACCAGGCGCTGCCACTGCCCGCCGGACAGTTCGGCGCCGCCCCACAACTCCTTGGCGAGTAGCGTGTCCAGTTGCCGGGGCAGCTTCTCGATGGCCTCGCGCATGCCGACGGCGTCGACCACGTCCCACACGGGACCGTCGTCGAAGGTCTTCGGCTGCCCGAGGGTGATGTTCTCGCGGGCGCGCAGGGGCCAGCACGCGAAATTCTGCGGTACGAGAGCGGTTCGCTGCCACACGGCGTCGGGGTCGGCGTGAGCGAGGTCCGCGCCGTCCCACAGCACGCGGCCCTTGTCGGCGAGAAGGATGCCGGTGATGAGTTTGGCCAGGGTGGACTTGCCCGAACCGTTCTCGCCGACGATCGCCAGGATCTCGCCGCGGCGCAGTGTGAGCGACACGCCCGCGACGGCCGGTTCGTTCTTGCCCGGGTACCGGTACTCGACCTCGTCGAGGCGGATCTCGTCGACGCGTTCGGGGATGGTCAGCTCACCGCGGCGCGGGGCGCGTTCGGCGGCCATGTCGAGGAAGGACCGCATGTCGGCCAGGTAGAGCGAGGTGTGGAACATCGCGGCACCGTGGATGACGAACTGGCTGAGCGCCGCGAGGGTGGTCTGCACGGCGACGACGGCGGTGGCGGCGACCGGCAGGGCGATCCGGCCGCCGGCGGCCAGCCAGGCGAGCGTGGCCCAGGTGCTCAGCAGGAAGACCCCGCCCAGGGCGCTGGTGGTCAGCACGATGCGCAACTGGCGCGGGGCGGCGGTGAGGGTGCGCTGGTCGATGCGGTCGGACAGCGCCCGGTACCAGTAGACGAGATAGCCGGTCATGCCGTTGGCGCGGACCTCGTCGCCGAACCGGGAGTAGGTGGCCCACCAGCGCATCATGGAACGCACGTTGCGGTCGCCGACGTTCAGGTAGTGCGTCTCGTAGTCGACGCGGGCGGACAGGACGGCACCGGCGCCGGCGGGGAGAACGGCCAGGAGCAGCAGTGGCAGCAGCAGCGGGTGCAGTGCCGTGATGACTCCGCTCGCGGCGATCATGCGGATCAGGGCGGACATGAACCGCTGGGCGTCCTGGACCATCATCCGGGCGCGGGTGACACCCACTTCGGCGGCTTCCTGCCGGTCGGCGAAGCCGTCCTCGCCGTAGGCGGAGCTCTCCACCCGGCACACGGCGGCGACCAGGGCGATGTCCGCCTCGGTCGTCAGCCGCGGAGTGATCCGCCCGTCGGCGTAGGAGGACAGGGCGCTGCTGATCCGGCCGACGGCAGCGGCTGCCGTCACCGCGATCAGGGCGGGCAGTGCATGGTGCAGGCGTTCGGAAACCGTGCCGCTGCCGAGGATGTCCGTCATCGCCCGCGCGGTGAACGCGAGGACCACGGCCGCCGCGATGCCGGTGAGAAGCTGGCAGGCGAGGAGCAGCACGACGCCGGCCCTGTCGACGCCCCACGCCATGCGCGCGGTGTGCCCGAGGACGGACGGCAGGCGGCGGCACATCGCGGTGAAACTGGCGTCCGCCAGCGGATTCTCGCCGTACTTCCCGCCGAACGTGATGGTCGCGGGTGGGGGAGGAGGCGGAGTGTTCTCTTCAGCGTTCGAGGCGTCGGTCACCGTCACCTGGATCCCTCCTGGAGGTCCGTGCCGTGCCGGGACGGCTCGGCGGTGCACGGCCTAACGACACGGCACCCGAATCGAACGCGCTCGATTTCGGACGTCCGGGGCCCCTTGCCGCACAAGGGGTCGACCGTGCGGGCTCGTTGCCGGAGCCGGTCCGCCGGGTCCCGGACCTGGCCGAATCGCGGAGGCTCGAAACGCCTGTGGTGCGCGGGGTTTCGGCGCGCGCGCAGCGGAAGTGCAGCCCGTCGGGCGGGAGACCGGTCCACTCCCGGCAAGGCCTGCGGTGCCGGCCCCGCAGCCGCGCGCGGGCGCGAAAATCATCACCGGGATCGGTCGGCACGGCCGAACGACTCTTGCCCATTGCGCGAAGCCGAGCGAGAGCCCGTTATCAGGAATCCTGTACTTCACAGTTGTAGCGATGCGGGAAGAGTCGTGCCGTTGAGCCCCAGAATGCAGGCCAGAGGGATCCAACTGCTGCTCGGTCGGACGATGTCGCGCGTCCACAAGGACCTGCGCTTCACGGACGTCCCCGAGCGCATCGAAGCAACGACGTCACCGCGTGGGTCGCCGAGAACGGCCCAGCGGGCGGCTGGGACGACTCACGCCTTGCCGTGGGCGGGCACAGCGCCGGGGCCAACCTGACGGCCGCGGTCTGCCGCATGGCCAGGGACCGTGGAACCTTCTCCCCCCGACTTCAGATCATCGACTCCGCACCGCTCGACCAGCTCGCCGACCCCGCGACGAAGCAGTCCCTCATCGCCAAGCCGCTGCTCAGCCCACGGCTCATGCGGGTCTTCACGGCCGCCTACGTCCCGGACCCCGCCGACCGTGCCGACCCCCTCGTCTCGCCCGCACTGGCCGATGACCTCACCGGGCTGCCTCCCGCCCTGGTCATCACTGCGGAGAACGACCGCCTGCGCGGCGAGGGCGACGCCTGCGTCAAGGCTCTCGCGGCCGCCGGCGTTCCCGTCATCCACCGTGTCTTCGGGGGAGTCGACCACTACTTCACCCGCACGGGGCCGGTGCCGGCGGGCAAAGCAGCCATCGACCTGATGGCCACCACCTTGCGCGCCGCACTCAGCGCCTGAGGCCGACCGGTCGAGGCAGGCGAATGCTGCCGCGGCGGGACACTGGCGTTCCGCGGAAGAGCCAGGTGCGGCGGTAGCTTCTCAGGCCGCGGTGGCGGGGCGTGGTGCGCCGTGAAAAACCTGGTTCATGTGCCAGGCGCGGTGATCGGCCGCGACGGGGCACATGCCGGGCTGCGGACCGATCAGCTGACGGCCCGCGAGTGCGACGACCTGCTCGCGGGCAGCGGGACTGTGGCCGACGAAGCGCTGGGAGACCAGGATGCGGTGGCCGTCGTCGAGCCCGAGGACGCCCTTGTCGAAGAGCTTGTGGTGCAGCGAGCACAGGCACAGCCCGTTGTCGACGTCGTCCGGGCCCCCGAATGCCCACCAGCGCACATGGGCGGCTTCCAGCCCGACTGGAACCGTACCGATCCTGCCGTCGTAGCCGCAGAAAGCGCACCGGTACTCGTAGGCGGTCAGCACGAGATCGCGCATGCGCCGGTCCCGCTGCCTGGGCATGATCGCGAGGTGCTCGGTTTCCGGCGGCTCCAGTTCCAGGCCGACGGCCTCGCACAAGTCAGCGTGGAGGGAGGGCGGGAAGTGCAGTTCGAGCAATAACCGTGCGATCCGCCCCAGTAGTTCAGGTTCTCGTCGCAGGGCGGTCCTGAGTTCCGGTGCGAGCCGGCCGGTGGCACCCGTCTCCCGGAGATCTCGTACGCCGCTCCCCGGACTGCCGTGCCCGCTGTCGGTACGCACCTCCCACACGCCGTCGCCGGCCAGGTGGTGGAACGGGTAGGCGGGCGTCGTCCTGTTCGGCGGCCCGTACTCGGTCAGCAGGCGCTGAAGGTCCGCCTCCACCGCGCTGTACCGCAGCTCGCTGTCCGGGTCCTGCTGGAACCGGCCGAGGGCGTGCAGGAGCAGCAGTGGCTTGTGCGGAGCGCGAGTGCCGCTCCTGCTCCACTGCCTGAGCTTCGCCATGCGCTCCAGCCAGTCCATGGCCAGTGATGATAGGCGGATCCGCCGGGAACGGAGGTGACACCGACCGCGGCGTGGTACGCGGGCGAGACAGGTCCTGCTCACTTCGGATCGATCCCATCGCGCCCCCGCCCGCTCCATTGCACATTCCTTTGGAAAATGCCAAAGCGTTCACCTGGGCCAAGCACGGTGCGTAGTGTCGTGCTCACGTTCGCGGGAACGGCCGTGCAGGGGGAGGGGATTCGGCGTGCCCGGAATCGACGAGAGTCTGCTGGACGCCATGCGACTGCAAGGTGCTCGAGGGGCGTCGGTGGTCGATTGGATCAGTGGTCTTGCGCTGGGAGCGGTGGGTGACGCACCCGGTGGCGACGTGGAGGCGACGGCTGCGGAAACCGCCGAACTCGCCCGTCTCGCCACCGAGAGCGGCGCCCTCGCCCTGACCGGCAGGGGCCCGGGCGGGGCGCCCGACGACGACTCGGGCGGACCGTCCGGCAAGGAGCCCCCCGTACAGGACCTGATCATCACGAACGCCGACTCGTACCACCTGCTCAGGTTCGTCACCACGACCTTCGACAGCACGGTGTTCGTGCATCTGTGGCTGGACCGTGACGAAGGGAACCTGGCCCTGGCCCGCATCCGTCTGGCCGAGATGGCGGACCGGCTGGTGCTCGGATGAGCCCGCCGACCGGGGCCCTGCGCACCGGCGAACCCGCCTCGGCCCGGCTCGGCACGCTCGCCGAGCAGGGCGCGACCGGGGCCCTGTCCACCGAGACGGGGATCGTCTACCTCGCGGCGGGACACATCGTCCACGTCGAGTCCGCCGTCACCCCCGACCTCGGCGACCTGCTCACCCACAGCGGCGCACTCGCCCCGGACGGCTGGTGGGAGGCGATCGACCAGGCCGGCCGCCGCTGCCGTGTAGGACGGCAACTGGTCGACAGCGGCCACCTCGCCGCCGGCGCGCTGGAACTGTGCCACCTGGGCGCCCTCTTCGACGCGGCGTACTTCGTCCTCGCCCACGACGGACCGGCGCTCCGCTTCCGGCCCGGAGCCGCTCACTGGCTCGGCGCGGTCCGCTCCGTACCGGTGGACACCGTCCTGCGCGAGTCCAGACGCCGCCGCGAACTGCTGCACCGCATATGGCCCGAGCCCGCCGTCGACCGTGCGCCTCTGGCCCGGGTGCACGGGCCGGACGCCGCCGACCTGCCGGCCCGCCGCGGGCGGACGCTCGCCGAGGTCGACGGTGTGCGCACCGCCGCCCAGATCGCCACCGCCCTCGCCTGCCGCACCTTCCACACCCTCGTCGAGCTCCGCCGCCTCGCCGCCGCAGGACTGGTCGCCCCCGTGGCACCCCTGCTCCCCGCCCCCAGGTCCGCCCCAGCCCCAGCCCCAGCGTCCGCCACCGTGTCCGCCGAGCCGGGCCCCTCACCTCGTCCCGCGGCACCGGACGAGCCCGACACCGCATTGCTGCGACGGCTCCTGCACGCCTTGGAGGCACTGTGATCCGCGCGCGAAGACAGCGTGCCGAAAGGAGACTGCTCATGGCCGTCGAGACCGACGTCCTGGACGAACTGCGTCGGCTCCGCACCCGCATACCCCGGCTGACGGGCTCCCTCGCGGCCACCGTCGACGGACTCGTGCTCGCCCACGACGTGCCGGGCACCGAGCCGGAGGGACTCGCGGCGCTCACCGCCGCCGCCCTCGGCGTCGCCTACCGCATGACCGACGCCGCCGCCCGCGGCGAATTCCGCGAACTGCTGGTGCGGGGCTCCGGAGGCTACGTCGCGACCTACGCCGCCGGAGCGACCGCCGTGCTCACCCTCCTGGCCGAGGACCGCGTCAACGTCGGCCGCCTGCACCTGGAAGGCCGGCGCAGCGGCGCCCGGATCGCCGACCTGGTGGCCACGGGGATGGGCCCCGGCACCGGTCGGCACGCCGACCGGCCGGCATCCGACGAGCACCTGGCCACCGTGCCCCCGGCCGGCGACCGCCCCATCGGCACCCTCCCGGTACGGACCCCGCAGCGGCCCCCGCACGAGCCGCGCCCGCAGACCGGCGTCTGAGCCACCCGGACCACCAGACCCACCGACCCATCGAAGTAGAAGACCGAAGGAAAGGAACCAAGCGCATGGCCAACACGGAGACCGCGCTGAAGGAATGCCTGAGCTCCATCGACGGAGCGACGGCCGTCGCCCTCGTCGACTACACCAGCGGCATGGCCCTCGGCACCCTCGGCGGCAGCAAGGACTTCAACCTGGAAGTCGCCGCCGCGGGCAACACCGACGTCGTGCGGTCGAAACTGCGCACCATGGAGCACCTGGGACTGAAGGAGGAGATCGAGGACATCCTGATCACCCTGAACACCCAGTATCACCTCATCCGCCTCCTGAAGGGCCGCGGAGGCAGCGGACTCTTCCTCTACCTCGTGCTCGACGGGAGCAGGGCCAACCTCGCCATGGCCCGCCACCAGTTGCGCCGCATCGAGGCCGACCTGGAGGTCTGAACCGGCCCCACCGAACGGGAGCCCTCCGCCACGGACACGTCGCGGAGGGTACCGGCACGCCGCACGACGACGGCCCGCGCGCGGCCCGCCGCGTCTGCGGTGGGTGCCATGACGGCACCCCTGGACGTGCGTCACCTGCCGCCTGCGACGCCGCGACGGGACCGAGGAGACGGTGGACGCCCGACAAGCCGTCCCTGCACGACCCGGTCTGGGATGACGAGCTTCCGCAACTACAGCCGCGGCGCCACCCACTACCGCAGGGGACCGTTCTTCCTCGCCGGCGACGCGGCGCACATCCAGAGCCCGGCCGGGGGACAGGGCATGAACACCGGCATCCAGGACGCGCTCAACCTCGGCTGGGAACTCGCCCACGTCTGCCGTGGGGCCGCACCGGAGGAGTTGCCACCGGACCGCGGCGCCCTCGGCAGGGCCCCCGCGCGGGAGACCGCCTGCCCGGCACCCCGGCCGGACTCCAGCGGCGCATCGCCGGACCGGGCTACCACCTGCTGCTCACCGGCCCCGGCCACCACTGGACCGAGGATCTGCCGCTGGCGAGCGGCGAGGCCTGGTGTACGTGCACCGCCCGGGCGCGCGGAGCCCCCGGCCGGGCATCACGCAGGTCCTCGTACGGCCCGACGGGTACGTGGGTCACCTGGCACGCGGCACCGACCTCACGGGTCTGCGCGCCTACCTCGACCGCCGGCTGCCTGACCCCGACGTCCCGGCACGGCACACCTGGCCCGGAAGGCCGGCGAGCCACTCGATCAGCAGCCGGTTGGTGTCGGCGGGACGCTCCTGCTGGACGAAGTGACCGCAGCCGTCCAGCAGGTGCGAGCCCCTCAGCCCGGGCAGCGTGGCCGGGTACGCCTCGATCGCCTCGGCCAGCCAGGTCGTGGACGCGTCCAGGGTGCCCCCGATGAACAGCGACGGCTGGGTGACTGGGGCACCGGCGAAGTCCGCCAGGTCCCGCCAGTCGCGGTCCATGTTCCGGTACCGGTTCAGTGCCCCCGTCAGTCCGGTGCGTTCGAACTCCGCGGCGTAGACGTCGAGATCGGCCTCACTCAGCCACTCCGGCAGCCGGCCGGCGGGGAACCGGTCGCGCAACCGACCGCCGCGGGCCACGAAATAGGGGTCGGCCCCGGGCAGCGTGTCCGCAGACAGGGCCGCGTAGAAGCCCGCGAGCCAGCCGCGCACGTCGGGCTCGATCTCCGCCTCGGCCCGGCCCGGCTCCTGGAAGTAGGAGACGTAGAACTCCTCGTCACCGCCCATCCTCGCGAAGACCTCACTCGGTCGCGGCCCGCCGGGCGGGGTGTAGGGCACGCTCAGCAGCCCCACCGCGCGGAAGATCTCCGGCCGGACCAGAGCGGAGGTCGCCGCGATGGTCGCGCCCCAGTCGTGCCCGACGAGCACGGCGGACGGCTCGCCCAGCGCCTCCACCACGGCGACGTTGTCCTCCACGAGATCGAGCATCCGGTACGCGTCCACCTCCGGGGGCCGGGACGAGCGGCCGTAGCCGCGTACGTCCACGGCGACCGCGCGGTAGCCGGCCGCTGCCAGAGCGGGCAACTGGTGGCGCCAGGAGTACCAGGACTCGGGGAACCCGTGCAGCAGGAGGACGAGTGGTCCGGCGCCCTGCTCCACGAGGTGGGCGCGGCCGGCCGGCGTGGGCACCAGGCGGTGCGTGCGGTCGGCGGCGGACGTCTGCGGCATGGATCCTCCCGCGATCGAAGGGCGTTCAGTCCACCGATCATCCAGCGCCCGCCGCGCCGCACCCCAAGCCTGTTGCCGGATCGGCAAAAGGCTCAGCCGTGGTAGGTGATGTACCCGTTGCCGTCCGCGTCGGAGCCGCGCTTGGTGTACGAGTGCACGTCGGCACGGCTGCCGGACGGCTTGTACACGTAGATCGTGTCCTTGTCGTTGTTCCACATGAAGTTGCAGTTGTCGCGGTAGACGACGTTCCTGGTGTCGGAGTCGGTCCCGTTGCCGCCGCGCAGCTTCACGTAGTCACCCGGCTGGAGGGTGTGGCTCGCGGTGAAGGTGAAGGTGTTCCCCGCCGCGTCCTTCACGACGTACCCCTTGAGGTTCACCGTCGTGGAGCGCGAGTAGTTCTTGATGGTGAGGTACTCCTCGGCGGTGTTCCCGCCCGAGCAGCGGTTGGAGTCGCTGCCGGGAGCGTCGTACTGGATGCCCCGGATCTTCAGCGCGGAGTCGTACTCGGCCGCCTGGGCCGGGACCGCCGACAGAGCGGTCAGGGCTCCGGCGGCGAGAGCCGTGGTGGCGACAAGGCGTATGCGCATGGACGTTCGTCCCCCCTGCATGGCCTTCAAGTGAAGGCGATGTGATGGTTCGGTGAAGCATCCGGATCGTACACGCTTCAAGTACGCAGAAGGGCGGGTCCGGTGACATTGCCGCCGAACCCGCCCCGCGGGAGGTAAAACGTCAGGTGTGAAGCGTCAGGCGCCGCTGGCCCGCAGCATGTCCTCGCGCTCGACGATCTTCACGCGCTCGCGGCCCTCGGGCTCGCCCAGAGCCTTCTCCGCGGCGTCCAGCCGGTACCAGCCGTCCCAGGTGGTGAAGCGGATGTCGCGCTCGGCGAGGAACGCGTCCACGGCCTCCGGGGCGGGAGTTGCGGGCGTGTGCAGCCGGTCGTTGCGGTAGTCGTCCAGCAGGTTCGCCACCGTCTCGTTGGCGTCACCCTTGGTGTGCCCGATGAGGCCGATGGGGCCGCGCCGGATCCAGCCGGTGACGTACGTGGACTGCAGGTGCTCGCCCGACTCCTGCATGACCCGGCCGCCCTCGTCCGGAACGGTGCCCGAGTCGATGTCCCAGGGCAGCTTGGGGAGTTTGTCGGACAGGTAGCCGACCGCGCGGTACACCGCGCCGACGTCCCAGGTGTTGAACGTGCCGGTGCCCTTGACGTTGCCGGTGCCGTCGAGTTCCGTGCGCTCGGTGCGCAGGCCCACGACCTTGCCGTCCTCGCCGAGGACCTCGACCGGCGACTCGAAGAAGTGCAGGAAGAGCTTGTGGGGCCGGTCGCCGGCGTCGCGGATCGCCCAGTTCTCCAGGGTCTTGGCCACCATGTCGGCCTGCTTGTTGCCGCGCCGCGTGGTGATCGAGCCCTCGTCGTAGTCGATGTCCTCCGGGTCGACGATGACCTCGATGTTGGGGGAGTGGTCCAGTTCCCGCAGCTCCATCGGGCTGAACTTCGCCTGTGCCGGGCCGCGTCGGCCGAACACGTGGATCTCCTTGGCCCGGTTGGCCTTCAGACCCTCGTAGACGTTCGCCGGGATCTCGGTCGGCAGCAGTTCGTCCGCCGTCTTGGCCAGGACGCGCGCGATGTCGAGTGCCACGTTGCCGACGCCGAGCACGGCGACCTTCTCCGCCTCCAGCGGCCAGGTGCGCGGCACGTCCGGGTGGCCGTCGTACCAGGACACGAAGTCCGCGGCACCGTACGAGCCGTCCAGGTCGATGCCGGGCAGCGAAAGTGCCCGGTCGGCCGTGGCGCCGGTGGCGAAGATCACGCCGTCGTAGAACGCGCGCAGGTCGTCCAGGCCGATGTCGGTGCCGTAGTCCACGTTGCCGAAGAGCCGGATCTGCGGTTTGTCGAGCACCTGGTGCAGGGCCGTGATGATGCCCTTGATCCGCGGGTGGTCGGGGGCGACGCCGTAACGGATCAGTCCGAACGGCGCCGGCATGCGCTCGAAGATGTCGATGGAAACGCCGGGTTCGGCGGCCACCTCGGACTTGAGCAGGGCGTCGGCGGCGTAGATCCCGGCGGGGCCGGATCCGACGATGGCTACCCGCAGGGGGCGGGGCATGGTCAGGTTCCCTTCGAGCGGCGACAAGCGATCTCGACGGGAAGCCTAAACTAAGGCATGCCTAAGTCGGTACGAGGGTCCGGTCTATGAGCTCATAAGGCTACTTTATGGGGAGCCCATGGTCTCCCTTATGGCAGGGGTTGCTCCGCCCAGATGACCTTCCCCGCGGGCAGGTAGCGGGTGCCCCAGCGCTCCGCGAGCTGCGCGACCAGGAACAGGCCACGTCCGCCCTCGTCCGTCATGGTGGCGTACCGCAGGCGCGGCGAGGTGCTGCTGCTGTCGAACACCTCGCAGATCAGGTTGCGGTCGCGCAGCATCCTGACGCGTATGGGGCCGCCGCCGTACCGCAGTGCGTTGGTGACCAGCTCGCTCAGGATCAGCTCCGTGCTGAACGTCAGCTCGTCCAGGCCCCACTCGGTCAGCTGCCGGCTCACCGCCGCCCGCACCTCGCCGACGGCCGCGGGGTCGGCCGGCACCGGCCACTCGGCGACCTGGCCTGGGGCCAGCGCCCGGGTGCGCGCGACGATCAGCGCGATGTCGTCGCTGGAGCGGGCCGTGAGCTGCGAGTCGAGCACCACCCGGCAGGTGTCCTCGGGCGACTGCCCCGCCCGGCCCAGCGCCTCGCGCAGCATCTCCAGGCCCACGTCGATGTCCCGCTCCCGGTCCTCGACAAGACCGTCGGTGTAGAGGACGAGCCGGCTGCCCTCGGCCAGCTCCAGCTGAGCCGTCTCGAACGGCAGACCGCCGAGTCCCAGCGGGGGACCGGCGGGCACGTCGGGATACTCCACCGTGCCGTCCGGGTGGATCAGGGCCGGCGGGGGATGCCCGGCCCGTGCGACGGTGCAGCGCCGGGACACCGGGTCGTAGACGGCGTACAGACAGGTCGCGCCGGTGACGGGGGCGCTGCCCTCGTCCTCCGTCTCGTCCTGGTCGATACGGCCGACCAACTCGTCCAGCAGGGCGATCAGTTCCTCGGGCGGCAGATCGAGGGCGGAGAAGTTGTGCACCGCGGTGCGCAGCCGGCCCATCGTGGCCGCGGCGTGCAG
>NZ_WWIC01000092.1:0-125612 GCF_009872555.1 Streptomyces sp. SID5643 | reverse complement strand
CCGACCCGAAGTGGTGCCCGTAAGCCGACCCGAAGTGGTGCCCGTAAGCCGACCCGAAGTGGTGCCCGTAAGCCGACCCGAGCGCGCCGCCCGTAACCCGCCCGAAAAAAGTCCGCCACACGAGCGACGGACGCCCGGCCCCTCCCCGTAGAGCAGATGTCAGAGCTGCTCCAGGGGCACTGCTCCACGGGCTGAAGGGTGGACCGGATGGGTGTCGAGATCTGTGTGGAAGGGCTGACCAAGTCCTTCGGTCACCAGGTCATCTGGCAGGACGTCTCGCTGACGCTGCCCGCCGGGGAGGTCTCGGTCATGCTCGGCCCCTCGGGCACGGGCAAGTCGGTGTTCCTCAAGACGCTCGTCGGACTGCTGAAGCCGGAGCGCGGCTCGATCACGATCCAGGGCCGGGACATCACCAAGCTCCGCGAGCACGACCTGTACGAGGTGCGCAAGCTCTTCGGCGTGCTGTTCCAGGACGGCGCGCTGTTCGGCTCGATGAACCTGTACGACAACATCGCCTTCCCGCTGCGCGAGCACACCCGTAAGTCCGAGAGCGAGATCCGGCGCATCGTGCTGGAGAAGATGGACATGGTCGGGCTGATCGGCGCCGAGGAGAAGCTGCCCGGTGAGATCTCCGGCGGGATGCGCAAGCGGGCGGGGCTCGCCCGGGCGCTCGTGCTCGACCCGGAGATCATCCTCTTCGACGAACCCGACTCGGGCCTGGACCCGGTCCGCGTCGCCTACCTCAACCAGCTCATCGTCGACCTCAACGCCCAGATCGACGCGACCTTCCTGATCGTCACGCACGACATCGCCTCGGCCCGCCAGGTGCCGGACAACATCGGGCTGCTGTTCCGCCGCGAGCTGGTGATGTTCGGGCCGCGCGCAGAGCTGCTGACCAGCGACGAGCCCGTCGTACGGCAGTTCCTGAACGGCCGGATGCAGGGCCCGATCGGCATGGCGGAGGAGAAGGACGCGGCGCAGGTCGAGCAGGAGCTCGCGCAGGTCGACGACAGCGCGCGCGTGCAGGAGCCGGCTCCCCGCCTGCTGCCGGGACCGGGCATCACCCGCCCGCCCCGCTGGCAGGCGATCGCACGGCGCGAGGCCGAACTCCACCAGGCGGAGGTGGCCGGCGCATGAGCCTGTCACCGGCCGGAGCGCTGCGGCACTCCGGCAGCCTCTTCGCGATGGCGCTGGACGTCGTCCGGACGATCCCCCGACGTCCCTTCCAGGCGCGGGAGTTCATCCAGCAGGCGTGGTTCGTCGCGAGCGTGACGATCCTGCCGACGGCCCTGGTCTCCATTCCGTTCGGGGCGGTCATCGCGCTCCAGATCGGCAGTCTCACCCGGCAGTTGGGCGCCCAGTCCTTCGCCGGGGCCGCCTCCGTGCTCGCCGTGCTGCGCGAGGCCTCGCCGATCGTCACCGCGCTGCTGATCGCGGGCGCCGGCGGCACGGCGATCTGCGCCGACCTCGGGGCGCGGAAGATCCGCGACGAGATCGACGCGATGCAGGTGCTGGGCATCGACCCCATCCACCGGCTGGTCGTCCCCCGCGTGCTGGCTTCGATGCTGGTGGCGGTGCTGCTCAACGGCCTGGTGTCGGTGGTCGGCGTGGCAGGCGGCTACTTCTTCAACGTCGTCCTCCAGAACGGCACTCCCGGCGCCTACCTGGCCTCCTTCACCACGCTCGCCCAGCTCTCCGACCTGTGGGCGGCCGAGGTCAAGGCGCTGGTGTTCGGTGCGATCGCCGGGATCGTCGCCTCCTACAAGGGGCTCACCGCGAAGGGCGGGCCCAAGGGTGTGGGCGACGCGGTGAACCAGTCGGTGGTGATCACCTTCATGTTGCTGTTCGTGACGAACTTCGTGATGACCGCCGTGTACTTCCAAGTCGTTCCCCAGAGGGGCTGAGGCATGGCGCTGCTGAAAGGCCTGGAGGAGCTGGGTGCCCAGCTGTCCTTCTACGGGCGGTCGCTGGCCTGGACCGGCCGCACCCTGCGCCGCTACAAGAAGGAGATCCTGCGGCTGCTCGCCGAGGTGAGCTTCGGCCGGGGCGCGCTCGCCGTCGTGGGCGGCACGGTCGGCGTGATCGCCTTCCTGTCGTTCTTCACCGGCACGGAAGTGGGGTTGCAGGGGTACGCCGCGCTCAACCAGCTCGGCACCTCCAACTTCGTGGCGTTCCTCTCGGCGTACTTCAACACCCGTGAGATCGCCCCACTGGTGGCCGGGCTCGCCCTCTCCGCCACCGTCGGCGCCGGGTTCACCGCCCAGCTCGGCGCGATGCGGATCAGCGAGGAGACCGACGCGCTGGAGGTCATGGGCGTGCCCTCGTTGCCGTTCCTGGTGACGACCCGGATGATCGCCGGGTTCGTGGCCGTCGTCCCGCTGTACGTGATCGGCCTGCTCTCCTCGTACCTGGCCGCCCGCACCATCACCACCGGCTACTACGGGCAGTCCACGGGCACGTACGACCACTACTTCCAGCAGTACCTGCCCCCGGTGGACGTGCTGTGGTCCTTCGGGAAGGTGCTGGTCTTCGCCGTCCTGATCATCCTGGTGCACTGCTTCTACGGCTACTACGCGAGCGGCGGCCCGGCGGGGGTCGGCGTCGCGGTGGGCCGTGCGGTGCGGACCTCGATCGTGGCGATCAACGTCCTGGACTTCTTCCTGTCGCTGGCCATCTGGGGCGCCAGCACGACCGTGCGGATAGCGGGGTGAGCCGCCGGATGAGAGTGCTGAGACTGCGGTTGTACGGCGTCGTCTTCATCGCCGTACTCGCCCTGCTGCTGTCCCTGTCCGTCGCCGTCTACCGCCAGGTGTTCACGCCGGTCGTGCGGATCACGCTGGAGGCCGACCGCCTCGGCAACCAGCTCGATCCGCGCGCCGACGTCAAGCTGCGCGGGCTGCTGGTCGGCGAAGTGCGCGAGGTGCGGGCCGACGGGACGAAGGCGACGCTCGACATCGCGCTGAAGCCGGAGCACGTCGACCGGATCCCGTCCGACGTGCACGCGCGCCTGCTGCCCAAGACGCTGTTCGGCGAGAAGTACGTCGACCTGGTCGCACCGCGCGGCTCATCGGCCCGGCCGATCCGCGCCGGGGACGTCATCACCCAGGACCGCACCCGCGTCGGCATCGAGGTCCAGCAGCTGATGAACGACCTGCTGCCGCTGCTGCGGACCGTGCAGCCCGGCAAGCTCAACGCCACGCTCTCCGCGTTCGCCACCGCCCTCGACGGCCGCGGCGACCGGATCGGCGACAACCTCACGCGAGTGGAGGCCTACCTGCGCCGCCTCAATCCGCACCTGCCGTCCCTGAAAGAGGACATCGCACGCTTCGCCGACGTCGCCGAGGTCTACGGCGACGCGGCGCCCGACCTGATGGAGATCCTGCGCAACACCGTCACCACCAGCCGCACGATCGTCGAGGAGAAGGACCGGCTGGCGGCGGCCCTGAAGTCCACGGCGACCGTCGCGGGCACCGGCGAGGACTTCCTCGACGCCAACGGCGACCGGCTGATCACCCTCGGCCGGGTCTCCCGCCCCACGCTGGAGCTGTTCGCCCGATACTCCCCCCAGTACCCCTGCCTGCTGGCCGGTCTGGTCCGGCAGGACAAGGCGTCCGAGGAGGCGTTCCGGGGCGGCAAGATGCACATCACGCTGGAGGTCGTACGGCCGCGGGGTGCGTACGAACCGGGTGAGGAACCGCGCTACGGCGAGCGGTCGGGCCCGAACTGCCGTGATCTGCCGCATCCTCCGGTGCCGGCACCCGGCAGCCACCTCGATGACGGTTCCGAACGGCCGGGTACGGCCTCGGGCGGCCCGCTCGGCGCCTCCGCCACCCGGGCCGAACAGCGGGCCGTCGGCTCGCTCGTGGCGCCGGTGCTGGGCGTGCCCGCGGACGAGGTGCCGCCGGTCGCGACGCTGCTGTTCGGGCCGATGGCGCGCGGGACGGCGGTGAGCGTCGCATGAGCACCACAGGTGCCCGGCAGACCGCCGCTCCGCTGATCAAGTTCAGTCTCTTCGCGCTGGTGACGATGGTGGCGACGGCCCTGCTCGCCGCAACCATCGTGAACATCTCCTTCACTCCCGAGCACGAGTACCGCGCGGTGTTCAGCGACGTCACCGGCCTGGAGGAGGGTGACGACATCCGGGTGGCCGGAGTGCGGGTCGGTGAGGTCGCGGGCATCCGGATCAAGGACCGGACGCTGGCCGAGGTCACCTTCACGGTCAGCCGGGACCGGCCGCTGCTCACCAGCACCGGAGCCGTCATCCGCTACCGCAACCTGGTAGGGCAGCGCTACCTCGCGCTGACCGAGGGCGCCGGCGACGGCACCCGGCTGCGCCCCGGCGGCACGATCCCGCTCGCGCGCACCCAGCCCGCCCTCGATCTGAACGCGCTGCTGAACGGCTTCAAGCCGCTGTTCGCCGCGCTCAGCCCGAAGGACGTCAACCAACTGGCCACCGAGATCATCAGGACCCTCCAGGGCGAGGGCGGCACCGCCAACAGCCTGCTGACGCACACGGCGTCGCTCACCACGACGCTGGCCGGCCGCGACAAGCTGATCGGCTCGGTGATCGACAACCTCAACACCGTGCTGAAGACGCTCGACAAGCGAGGCGCCCGCTTCTCCGGACTGCTCAAGCAGCTGCGCCGGGTCATCTCGGGCCTGTCCGCCGACCGCAAGCCCATCGGGAAGTCGCTGGTGAGCATCGGCGACCTGACGGAGGCCACCTCGGGCCTGCTGAAGGACGCGCGCCCGCCGCTCAAGGACGACATCGCGGAACTGACCGACCTCACCGGGACGCTGAACGACAACGAGAAGACCGTGGAGGGCGTGCTGAAGAGGCTGCCGAACAAGCTGGGCGAGCTGACGGGGACGGCGTCCTACGGCTCGTGGTTCAACTTCTACCTGTGCGACTTCGACGGCCGGATCGTGCTGCCGAAGACGAAGCAGGTGCTCACGCCCGAGATGCACGTGGCGAGGGCGAGGTGCGGGGCATGAGCCGCAAACGCCGCCCGGAGCCGCTGTTCAAGGTGCGCGTGGAACCGCCGAAGCTGCCGAGCCTGAGGCTCCCGCGTGTCCGGGCCCGCCGCAGGCCGCGTCCACAGCCGCTGATCAAGGTCCGCGTGGACCCGCCGAAGCTGCCGGGGATACGGCTCCGCCGTCCGCACCTCGGCCCCTTCCGCGAACGCAGTCCCCTCGTCATCGGCGCTGTCGGACTCACCGTCCTCGCGCTGCTGACCGTGGCCGCGTTCAACGCCGACCGCCTGCCCGTGATCGGCGACGGCGATACGTACAGCGCCGCCTTCGCGGAGGCGGGCGGTCTCAAGCCGGGTGACGAGGTGCGCATCGCCGGGGTCAAGGTCGGCAAGGTCGAAGAGGTCGACCTGGACGGCGACCATGTCAAGGTCACCTTCAAGATCAAGGACGAGCCGGGGTTCGGCACCGACACCGGCGCGTCGATCCGGGTCAAGACGATCCTCGGCGCCAAGTACCTCGCCCTGCATCCCGGGGGGCGGGGCCAGTTGGAGCCCGGTAGCGAGATCCCGCTGAAGCGGACCGTCCCCGCCTACGACGTCGTGCAGGCGTTCAGCGATCTCACCACCACGACGGAGAAGGTCGACACCGACCGGCTGGCCAAGGCCCTGGACACCATCTCCACCACCTTCGAGGACTCACCGCAGGAAGTACGGGCGTCCATCAAGGGCCTGTCGAAGATCTCCCGGACGGTGGCCTCGCGCGACAAGGCCCTCAAGGAACTCCTCGACCACGCGAACGGTGTGACGGGTGTGCTCGCCGACCGGTCGGGCGACTTCTCCGCGCTGGTCAAGGACGGCGACAAGCTGTTCAAGGAGATCAGCAAGCGGCGGGCGGCGATCCACAAGCTGCTGAAGACCTCCGCCGCGCTCGGCATCCAGCTCTCCGGCCTGGTGCAGGACAACGAGAAGGAGATCGGGCCCGCGCTCAAGGGCCTCGACACCGTGGTGAAGATGCTCGAACGCAACCAGTCCAGTCTGGACCGGAGCATCGAGCTCCTGGCTCCCTACGTGCGGGTCTTCACCAACACCCTCGGCAACGGCCGCTGGTTCGACTCCTACGTCCAGAATCTGGTCGCCGCCCCGGTGGTGCCGCGGACGCGAACGGGAGGTGCGCGGTGAGCAACCGCTGGAAGAAGCCCCTGGCCCTGCTGACCGTCCTGGCCCTGGCCGCCGCGCTCACCTACGTCCTGTGGCCGCGGACCGAGCCGGCCCGCGTGACGGCGTACTTCCCCCGGACCGTCGGCATCTACCCCGGCTCGGACGTCCGCGTGCTGGGTGTGCGAATCGGCGAGGTCAAGAAGATCACGCCGGAGGGCGGCCGGGTGCGGGTGGAGCTGGAGTACGACGCGGACCGGAAGGTCCCGGCGGACGCACAGGCCGCCATCATCAACTCCTCGGTGGTCAGCGACCGTTACGTGCAGCTGCTGCCGGTGTACCGGAGCGGCCCGGTCCTGCGGGACGGGGACGAGATCCCCGAGTCGCGCACGGCCGTGCCGGTCGAACTGGACCGCGTCTTCGACAGCCTGCACACCACGGCCGAGGCGCTGGGACCCGAGGGCGCCAACAAGGAGGGCGCCCTGTCACGGTTGCTCGGCGTCAGCGCCGACAACCTCGACGGCCAGGGCGAGAACCTGCACCGGACGGTGGAGGACCTCTCGGAGGCGGTCACGACCCTGTCCGACGGCCGCACGGACCTGTTCGGCACCGTCCGCAACCTTCAGGTGTTCACAGCGGCGCTGGCGGCGGACGACAAGAGCGTGCGGTCGTTCAACAGCAGCCTCGCCAAGGTCGCCGGGCAGCTCGCGGGCGAGCGCAAGGACCTGGCGGCCGCGCTGAAGAACCTCGGCACGGCGCTCGGTGACGTGTCCGCCTTCGTGAAGAAGAACAAGAAGTCGCTGACGTCGAACGTGGAGGGCCTGAGCAAGGTGACCAAGGTGCTCGTCACCCAACGGGCGGCGCTGGAGGAGCTGCTGGAGGTCGCGCCGACGGGCGTGTCGAACCTGCACAACGCCTACAATCCTTCCGCCGGCACCCTCGACACCCGCAACAACCCCGACCACCCGCAGGATCCCGCCGCACTGCTGTGCTCGATCCTGAGGACGACCGGGGAGAAGACCGACTGCGGGGACCTGAGGGACCTCTTCGACTCGCTGCCCGAGGTGCCCCAGGGCACCTCGGGCACCGGCACGGTCGACCGCACCCTCGGCGGAATCCTGGGAGCGAGCGCATGAGGCCCCCGCGCAGGGGCGGGGCCGTCGCCTGGACAGCCGTCGCGACGGTGCTCCTGTCGGGCTGCGAGTTCAACGGCTGGTACGACGTCCCGCTCCCCGGCGGAGCCGCCGCCGACGGCCACGCCTACCACGTCACCGTCGAGTTCCGCGACGTCCTGGACCTGGTTCCGCAGTCGTCGGTCAAGGTCGACAACGTCACTGTGGGCGCGGTGGAGAAGGTGGAGCTGGAGGGCTGGCACGCGAGGGTCCGCCTCCGGGTCGCCGACTCGGTGAAGCTGCCCTCCAACGCCATCGCGGAGCTGCGGCAGACCAGCATGCTCGGCGAGAAGTACGTGGCGCTGTCCCGGCCGCCGGAGAGCGCACCGGTCGGTCGGCTCCGCGACGGTGATGTGATCCCGCTGTCCCGCAGCGGCCGCAACCCGGAGGTCGAGGAGGTGCTGTCCGCGCTGTCCGCCCTGCTCAACGGCGGCGGCGTGGCCCAGCTCAAGACGATCACCACGGAGCTGAACAAGGCCCTGGAAGGCCGGGAGAACCGCGTCAAGTCCCTGCTCAAGGAGCTCGACACCTTCATCGGAGGCCTGGACGACCAGCGCAAGGACATCGTCCGCGCGCTGAAGGCCGTGGACCGGCTGGCCAAACGGCTCGGCAAGGAGAAGACGACGATCGCAGGGGCCGTCGACACGATGCCGCCCGCCCTGAAGGTCCTGGCCGACCAGCGCCGCGACCTGACGAGGATGCTCACCGCCCTGTCCAGGCTGGGCAAGACCGGCACCAAGGTGGTCAACGCCTCGCACGACGACACGGTCGCCAACCTCAGGCAGCTCCGGCCGATCCTGCACCAGCTCAACAAGGCGGGCAGCGACCTGCCCAACTCCCTGGAACTGCTGACCACCTATCCCTTCCCGCGCAACGCGGTGGACGCCATCAAGGGTGACTACGTCAACCTGCACGTCACGGCGGACCTCGATCTGGCCGGCGTCTACGGCAACCTGACGGACGAGCCGGGCGGCGGGAACGGCGGGGACACCCAGGTGCCGGAGCTTCCCGAGCCCCCCGGCCTGCCGGACGGACCGGATCTCCCGGACGTGCCGGATGTGCCGGGCGTGCCCAAGCCCACCGCCCTGCCGAGCAGGCCGAGCGTGCCGTCGTCACCGTCCGTGCCCTCAGGTGGTGACCCGCTGTGCCCGCCGGTGTGCACCGCCGGCCACGGCTCCGGCGGGCATCGCACCGGGGGTGACTGGCCCGAGGGGATCAACCTCGAACTCGCCGAGCTGATGCTGAAGGGGGTCCAGCCGTGATCACCCGTACGGTCAAGGCGCAACTCATCGCCTTCGCCACCCTCACCGCCGTAGGCGTGTCGTACGTCGGCGCCGAGTACACGGGCCTGGTGGACGAGGTCCTGGACCGCGGCTACACCGTGCGGGCCGACTTCGCCGACTCCGGGGGCGTCTTCCCCGGCGCCGAGGTCACCTACCGCGGGGTGCCGGTGGGCAAGGTCGGCGCCCTGCGCCTGGCCGGCCCGGACGGCGTCTCGGTCGCGCTCGACATCGAGGACGGGGCGCCCCGCATCCCGGCGGACACGCTGGCCGTGGTGGCGAACCGTTCGGCGGTGGGCGAGCAGTACGTCGACCTCCAGCCCCGCGCCTCCCACGGCCCGTACCTGCTGGACGGCAGCACGATCCCGCGCGAGAGCACACGGGGGCCGCTGTCGACGACGGACATGGTCCTCAGCCTGGACCGCCTGGTGAACTCGGTCGGCAAGGACGACCTGCGGGTCACGGTCGACGAACTGGGCAAGGCGTTCGCCGGCACCGGCCCGAACCTGGGCCGCCTGGTGGACTCGGGCAACACCCTGGTCGAGTCGGCGTCCGAGGCGCTGCCGGAGACGACCGCCCTGATCGAGGACTCACGGAAGGTCCTCAGGACCCAGGCCGACCAGGGCTCTTCGATCAAGTCGTTCGCGCGCGATCTGGCGTTGCTGTCGGCCCAGTTGAAGTCCAGTGACGGGGACCTGCGCAAGCTGATCGGCAACGCGCGGCCGGCGGCGCAGGAACTGAACTCGCTGCTGAAGTCGACCGGGCCGCAGCTGTCGGTCCTGCTCGCCAACCTGATCAGCGGCGGCCAGGTCACGCTGGCCCGCCTCCCCGGCGTGGAGCAGGCCTTGGTCACCTTCCCGCTGATGGTCGCGGGCAGCTACACGGTCGTCCCCGGCGACGGCACCACCCACTTCGGCCTGGTGCTGAACGCCGACGACCCGCCGGCCTGCACCCAGGGGTACGGCACGGCACGCCGGGACCCGGCGGACACCAGCACACGCGAGGCGAACACCGACGCCCGCTGCACGCTCCCGCGCGGCAGCGAGTCGTCGGTACGCGGCGCGCAGAACGCCCCGGGCGCGTCGACCGCCGACGGCGGCGCGAACCAGGCGGCGTACGTCACCCCGTACGACCCGGAGACCGGCACCACCACCGGCCCGGACGGAAGGAACGTCGAGATCGGCTCGGCGGGCGGCCAGCAGGCCGCGTTCGGAAAGGAGTCGTGGCAATGGCTGCTCGTCGGCCCCATGGCATGAGGCAGGTACCACCCCGAGTGATGACGGCGGGACTCGTGGCGGCGACCGTCGTCACCACAGCGCTGGCGCTCTGGCTGGCCTTCGGGATCCACGCACAGAACGAGGCGGACCACCGACGCCAGGGCATCCTGGCCGCGGCCCGCCAGTCGGCACTGAACTTCACCTCCCTCGACTACCGGCACTACGACCGCGACAGCGCGAACGTCCTGGCGGGCGCGACGGGCGACTTCAAGAAGCAGTTCACCGCCCAGACGGAGCAGTTGACGAAGCTGGTGGCCCAGAACAAGTCCGTGTCGGAAGGCCAGGTCCTGGAGGCGGGCATCGTCCGCTCCGACGAGGACTCGGCCCGTGTGCTGGTCGTCGCCGACAGCAAGGTGACCAACACCGCCGTGCCCGGGGGAGAGGCGCGCACCTACCGGCTCCAGCTCGACCTCGTACACAAGGACGGCCGCTGGCTGACGTCCGACGTCGAGTTCGTCGGCTGATCCACGGGCCGATCCGCCGACCGACAAGCACCGACGAGGAGTACCACCATGCCGAAGACGACCACCGGCCGCGCCCCCGGTCCCGGCACCCGCCGCACCATGACGGCGGCCGCCCGCGCGGCGGCCAAGCGTGCGGAGCGCGGCCACCGCGAAGCGGGCGCGGCGACGGCCGGCCACGAGAGGTCCCCGCGCCGGGCCGAGCCGCCACTCGCCGGTCGCACCGTCCTCATCGAGGCCCCGGAGCAGGGCTGGGACGACCCGCCGGAGCCGTCGCCGGAGTCGTTCGGGGAGGGCGGGCCGCAGGAGCGCAGCGAGCCCGGCTCCGGTGGCCGACGGAGGCTGCTCACCTTGCTCCTGGCCGTCCTGCTCGTCGCCGGCCTGGTCGCGCTGGCCGCCCTGGGACGGCAGTACCGCGACGGCCGCCTGACGGAGACCGCCCGGACCGAGGCGCTCACGGCCGCGCGCACGGCGGCACCGATCGTCCTGTCGTACGACTACCGCCACCTGGACAAGGACTTCTCAAGGGCGCGCGCCCACCTGACCGGCGACTTCCGCGACGAGTACGGCAAGACCACGAAGACCGTGGTCGCCCCGACGGCCGAGAAGTACCGCGGCGTCGTGAAGGCAAGGGTCGCCGCCCCCGGCTCCGGCGGCGCCCCGGCCGCCTCCGTCGTCTCGGCCTCCCCCGACAGGGTCGTCGTCCTGCTCTTCGTCAACCAGGTCACCGAGAGCACGCAGGTGTCGGGGTCCCGCGTGGACCAGAACCGGGTGCGGATGACGATGAGCCGTACGGGTGACCAGTGGAAGGTGAGCGCGGTGGACGCGCTGTGAGGACGAACGGGCTCTTGTGCGGCACCCGGTGATCAGAGCGGCCGACGCGGAACGTCCGCCTGTGCCGTGTGCGCCGCGGACCGTCGTGTCACCCGCTCCAGGTGCCGTGCCAGGACCTCTCGCGCCTCCGGCGTCAGGGTCCGCAACGCCAGCAGCGCCGTGATGACGACATCGCACAGCTCCGCCTGCACGTCCTCCCACGTGTGCGTGATGCCCTTGCGCGGGTTCTGCCCCGTCACCCCGATCACCGCCTGCGAGACCTCGCCGACCTCCTCGGAGAGTTTGAGGATGCGCAGGAGGAGGCCCTCGCGGCCCTCGACCGGGCGGTTGGTGTCGAGCCACTCGTGCAAGGCGTCGATGGTGGACCAGAGTTCAGGGGCGGGGGACTGTTCGTTCATGGGGGCGCAGCCTGTCATGCGGGACTGACAACGCCCGGGGGCCCGGCCCTCCTGCCCCTACTCCATGTACTCCTCCTCGAACAACGCCTCCTGCTCGCCCTCCTTCGCCTTCCGCAGGCGCCTCGCCCTGGCACCCACCACCACGGCCGTGCCCGCCGCCGTCGCCGCGAAGGCCGCCGGGATCATCCAGCCGCGGTTCACCGCGTGGCCGAGCAGGTGGTCCAGGGAGAGGCGGCCCGGGCCGGTGATGGCCAGGCCCGCCGCCGTCAGGCCGAGCGTCGCCGCGTACTCGTAGCCGCCGCCCTGGTTGAAGAAGCCGTTCGGGGCGTGCACCGCCGCCGCGCCCGCCATCGCACCGGCCGCCGCCGCGCCCGCGGCAGGGGTGGCCAGTCCCAGGGCCAGCAGCGTGCCGCCGCCGGTCTCCGCGAGGCCCGCCGCCGTCGCGCTCTGCTTGCCGGGGGAGTAGCCGACGGACTCCATGAACTGGCCGGTGCCCTCGATGCCGTGTCCGCCGAACCAGCCGAACAGTTTCTGCGTGCCGTGCGCCGCCAGCACACCGCCCGCCCCCAGCCGGAGCAGCAGCAGGCCCAGATCACGTCGGTCGTTACGCCTCACGTCGACTCCCGGAGCAGACAGCAGGAAACGGACAGCAGGAAACGGACAGCAGGAAACAGACAGCAGGAAACAGACAGCAGGAACGGACAGCACGAACCGAGGTGCTCTCCGTCTTCGCGTTTCCACCGTCGCATCCCTCACCCCCCGCGACACCCGGCGGACCCGTCCGGGACGCCGTTCGGGTGGCACGGGTGGCGGGCGGGGGTGGCCGGTACGAGGCTGGCTCGCATGACGATTCAGACCACGCGCCTGAGCGATCCGGCCGTCCGGGCCTTCGTGGCCGCCGTGAACAACCACGACCGCGAGAGCTTCATGGCGCTCCTCGCGCCGGGCGCGACCATGGCGGACGACGGCTCCGACCGGGACCTCGCCGACTGGGTGGACCGGGAGATCTTCTCCTCGCACGGTCACCTGGAGGTCGACAACGAGTCCAACGGCGGCCGTTCCCTCATCGCCCGCTACAGCAACGACACCTGGGGCGAGATGCGGACCCGGTGGAGCTTCACCGTGGACGAGGACGGCCGGATCAGCCGCTTCGAGACCGGGCAGGCCTGACCCCGCCGCAGGACCGCGCCCGGCCCTTGAGCCGTACCGCAGCTCGTGAGCCTTGTGACAGCCCTTGAGCTGTGCGGCAGTCGTTCCACACGCACCGGTGCGTACTCCGCGGTCCCTCGCGGAATCCACCCCCACCCGGTGCGGTGGAACGACTGCCGCCCCCCCCTGGATGTGGCCGACGGAAGCGGTCTGCTCCAACTGTGAAGCTTTCGTGTAGGAGAGTTGAGCATAAGTCCCCTACCGGCCGCAATGGGGCGGACGTTGTCATTCCGTTTGTGCAGGTTGACGAGTTGACGAACTCCGTCGCTCGCTCAGCCGCGTCCGACGTACGGCATCGCCGTCGCCAGTACGGTCGCGAACTGCACGTTCGCCTCCAGCGGCAGCTCCGCCATGTGCCGCACCGTGCGGGCCACGTCCGCGACGTCCATCACGGGTTCCGGGGCGACTTCCCCGTTTGCCTGGAGTGCTCCCGTCTGCATACGGGACGTCATGTCGGTGGCCGCGTTGCCGATGTCGATCTGCCCGACGGCGATTCCGTACGGCCGGCCGTCCAGGGAGAGGGACTTCGTCAGGCCGGTCAGCGCGTGCTTGGTCGCCGTGTAGGCCACCGACTGCGGGCGGGGCGTGTGCGCGGAGATGGAGCCGTTGTTGATGATCCGGCCGCCCTGCGGGGCCTGCTCCTTCATCTGCCGGTACGCCGCCTGCGCGCACAGGAACGCCCCGTTGAGGTTGGTGTCCACCACGTGCCGCCAGGCCTCGTAGGGCAGTTCCTCGACCGGGACACCGCCGGGGCCGAACGTGCCGGCGTTGTTGAACAGCAGGTCGACCCGGCCGAAACGCTCGACGGTGGCGGCGAACAGGGCGTTCACGTCCTCGGGGCGGGAGACGTCCGTGCGTACCGCCAGAGACGCGGCCCCGGGTGCCAGGGCCGCCGTCTCCTCCAGTGTCTGTGCGCGCCGACCCGCCAGCGCCACCGACCAGCCCGTACGCAGCAGTTCCACGGCGACCGCCCGGCCGATGCCGGAACCCGCTCCGGTCACCACCGCGATCGCATTCTCCTTGGCGTTCATGGCCCCGCAGCGTACGGGAGCGCCCCCGCGCCCCCTGTCGCCCAGCTCAGCCCACCCCAGCCCAGCCCCGCCCCGCCCCGGCCGGATACGAGCGCGTCAGACGGGCGCGAGTTCCGGCTCGCCCGTCTCGTCGGGGTAGCGGACGCCGACGCGTTCGCGGATCGCGTCGAGCGTCCGCATCACGGCGAGCGTGCCGTCCAGCGGCACCAGCGGGGACTCCGTCTCACCGGCGCGCACGGCCCGCATGACCTCAAGCGCCTCGTGACGCATGCTGTTGCGCGGGCCGTCCGCAGGGTCGGCGGTGAACTCCTCGGCGTCACGGCCGTCCCGGTGCAGGACGAAACGGTCCGGGAAGAAGAACCCGTGCGGGATGTCGATCCGGCCCTTGGAGCCGGTGACCGACGCGGAGGTCGCCGTGCCGCCCACGATGGAGCAGTGCACCGAGCCGAGCGCGCCGCTGTCGAAGGAGAGCACCGCCGCCGTCTGGAGGTCGACGCCCTCCTCGGAGAGCACCGCACGCGCCACGACGTCCGACGGCTCCCCGAGCAGCAGCTGCGCGAACGACACCGGATACACCCCCAGATCGAGCAGCGCGCCGCCGCCCAGCTCCGGGTCGCGCAGCCGGTGCGAGGGCGGGAACGGGCCGGCCAGCCCGAAGTCGGCCTGGACGCTGCGCACCTCGCCGATCACCCCGTCGTCGACGAGCGCCTTGAGGCGGCGTACCAGCGGGTTGCAGTACATCCACATCGCCTCCATCAGGAAGCGCCCGTGCTCCCGTGCCAGCGCGACGAGTTCCTCCGCCTCGCGCACGTTCAGCGTGAAGGGCTTCTCGCACAGCACGTGCCGCCCGGCCGCGAGACACAGCCCGGCGGCGGTCCGGTGCGCCGTGTGCGGTGTGGCGACGTAGACGACATCGATGTCCTCGTCCTGCGCGAGGGCGTTCCAGTCGCCGTAGGCCCGGGGGATGCCGAACCGCTCCGCGAACGTCTTCGCCGACGCCTGAGACCGCGACGCCACCGCCACGACCTCCGCGTCCGGCAGGTCGATCAGATCCGCGGTGAACGCGCCCGCTATCCCGCCGGTCGCCAGGATCCCCCACCGCACCGTGTCCGCCGTCATTGCCGCCCCGCCTCCACCTCGTGACCCCGAGCACTGCGTACGAGCTGAGAGCATAGGTGGCGATCGGCACGCAGAGGGAGGGACTCATGCCCGAGGGTGGGGCGTTCATATCGAAGACCGCGCAGGAGGCCGCGGCCGGAACGGAGCGGCCCGAGCGCACACCGCACCGCCGCACCGGGCTCCTGGTCACCTTCCTCCTCGGGAGCCTGACCGCCGTGCCGCCGCTGGCGATGGACATGTACCTCCCGTCCCTGCCGGAGGTCACCCGTTCCCTGCACGCGTCCGCCGCGACCGTGCAGCTCACCCTCACGGCCTGCCTGGCCGGCATGGCGCTCGGGCAGCTCGTGGTCGGGCCGATGAGCGACCGGTGGGGGCGCCGCCGTCCGCTGCTCGCCGGGCTCGCCGTCTTCGTCGTCGCGACCGTCCTGTGCGCGCTCGCCCCCACCGTCGAGCTGCTGGTGGCCTTCCGGCTGGCCCAGGGCCTCGCGGGCGCGGCCGCCATCGTGATCGCGCGGGCCGTCGTCCGCGACCTCTACGACGGCATGGCCATGGCCCGCTTCTTCTCCACCCTGATGCTGATCTCCGGGGTCGCCCCGATCGTGGCGCCGCTGATCGGCGGGCAGGTCCTGCGCGTCACGGACTGGCGGGGCGTGTTCGCCGTCCTCACGGTCATCGGCGTGCTGATCGGGGTCCTGGTGTGGGCGCGGCTGCCCGAGACGCTGGCGCCCGCCGAGCGGCACAGCGGCGGCGTCGGCGAGGCGCTGCGCTCGATGCGCGGCCTGCTCGCCGACCGCGCCTTCGCCGGCTACACCCTCGCCGGCGGCTTCGCCTTCGCCTCCCTGTTCGCCTACATCTCGGCCTCCCCGTTCGTCATCCAGGAGATCTACGGCGCCTCCCCACAGACGTTCAGCCTGCTGTTCGGCGTCAACTCCGTCGGGCTGGTCGTCGTCGGCCAGATCAACGGCAAGGTCCTGGTCGGCCGGGTCAGCCTCGACCGGGTGCTGGGCACCGGCCTGGCGATCGTCATCACCGCCGCGACCGCGCTGCTGCTGATGTCCCTGGGCGTCTTCGGCGAGGTCGGCCTCGTGCCCGTCGCCGCCGCGCTGTTCGTGCTGATGTCCGCGATGGGCATCACCCTGCCCAACACCCAGGCCCTCGCCCTGATGCGCACCAAGCACGCCGCGGGCTCCGCATCGGCCCTGCTCGGCACCACCTCCTTCCTCATCGGCGCGATCGCCTCCCCGCTCGTCGGCGTCGCCGGGGAGGACACCGCCCTTCCGATGGCGGTCGTCCAACTGGCCGCCGCACTGGTGGCACTTGCCTGCTTCATGGGAATGTGCCGACCCTGGAAGAAGGAGAGCAGCCGCCCGAGCGTGGAGGGAGCAGTCAGCTGAGCGCACCCAGACTGCGCGACGGCACGCCGGAACGGGCCGGACTCGACCCCGCGGAGCTGCGTCACCTCGTCCGGGAGGTCCACGTCCTGACCACCGGGCAGCGCCCCTGGGCGCCTGGAGCCGTCCTGGTCGTCGGGCGCGGCCCGGTGATCGCGGTGGAGGAGGCCGCGGGGTGGGCCGTGCGCTACGCGGCCTACGACCCCGTAGCCGACGCCGGGGTGGAACTGCCCCCCGAGGACCGCGTCCCGATGACCGTCGGCACGCCCTTCGACCTGGCGTCCCTGACCAAACTGTTCACGTCCGTGGCCGCCGTGCAGCAGATCGAGCGCGGCACGCTCGGCATCGACGCGAAGGTCGGGGCGTACCTGCCCGACTTCACCGCGGCCGCCCGGCACGGCATCACCGTGCGGCAGCTGCTCACCCACACGTCGGGGCTACGGCCCGAACTGCCCCTCTACGACTACGCCGACGACGCGCAGCGGCTCGCCGCGCTCCAGGCGGAGCCGCCGGTGGGGGCCCCGGGCACGTACTGCTACTCCGACCTCAACATGCTCCTCCTCCAGTACGTCCTGGAGCGCGTCACCGGCCGCACCCTCGACGTCCTCGTCCACGACGGCATCACCCGGCCGCTGGGCATGACGGCGACGGACTTCGGGCCCTGCCCGGGCGCCGCGGCGACGGAGGACCAGCGGCGGCCGTGGGCCAAGGCGGACCGGGGGATGCTGCGGGGCGAGGTCCACGACGAGAACGCCTGGGCCCTCGGGGGCGTGGCCGGCCACGCGGGCCTGTTCTCCACCGGCCGGGACCTAGCGGTGTTCTGCCGCACCCTCCTCGCCGGCGGCTCCCACGGCCCCGCCCGCATCCTCGGCCCCGACTTCGTCGAGCTCCTCTTCACCCCGCCCGGCCTCGGCTTCTCCCTCGACCAGCCCTGGTTCATGGGCGACCTGGCGGGCCGCGGCGCGGCCGGCCACACGGGCTTCACCGGCACGTCCCTCGTCCTCGACCCGGCCACCGACACGTTCCTGATCCTCCTCACCAATGCGGTCCACCCCCGCCGCCGCCACCCGGACAGCGCCCCGAGAGCGGCAGCGGGGTCCCGGGTGGCTCGGGCGGTGCGGTGACCCTCCGGTGAGGGGTGAGCCGGGGTGCCCGGCCGGGGTGGTGTTGTCACCTCGGCGGCGTCACGGTGGAGGCCGGCCGGAAGCCCGGGCGGGACTGCCCCGGGTGAGCGCCGCGCCCGCCCCGGCCCGCCTCGTAGAATCGCCGGGTGAACGCCCCCGCACCCCCGGCCGAAAACCTCCGTGCCGCTCTTGCCGGTCTGCTCGACGGGCTGCCGCCACGGCAGGCCTCGCAGGCGGTCGAGCGGCTGATCGCCAGCTACCGGGGGGCCACCCCGACCGACGCTCCCATCCTCCGGGACCGGGCCGACGTCGCCGCCTACGCCGCCTACCGGATGCCCGCGACCTTCGAGGCCGTGCGCGCCGCGCTGGAGGCGTTCGCGGACGCCGTGCCCGCGTGGGTGCCGGGCGGGCACACCGACCTCGGTGGGGGCACGGGCGCCGCCGCCTGGGCCGTGAACGCGGTCTGGGGCGGGGAGCGGCCCGTCACCGTGCTCGACTGGGCCGAACCGGCGCTCGCCCTGGGGCGGGAGATCGCCGCGGCCAACCCGGAGCTGCGGGACGTACGCTGGCAGCGCTCCCGGATCGGAGCGGCGCTCACCCTCGACAGCACGGACCTCGTCACCGTCTCCTACGTCCTCAACGAGCTGACCGCCGCCGACCGCGCCGCCCTCGTCGACGCCGCCGCGGCCGCCGCACAGGCCGTCGTGATCGTCGAGCCCGGCACCCCCGACGGCTACGCCCGCCTCATCGAGGCCCGCGACCGGCTGATCACGGCCGGTTTCCGCATCGCCGCCCCCTGCCCGCACAGCGCCGCCTGCCCCATCGCACCGGGCACGGACTGGTGCCACTTCTCCGCCCGGGTCAGCCGCTCCTCCCTGCACCGCCAGGTCAAGGGCGGCTCCCTCGCCTACGAGGACGAGAAGTTCGCCTACGTCGCCGCCGCCCGCTTCCCCGTCGAACCGGCCGCCAACCGGGTCGTCCGGCGCCCCCAGATCCGCAAGGGCCAGGTCCTCCTGGACCTGTGCCGGAGCGAACCGTCCCTGCGCCGCGCCACCGTCACCAAGCGCCACGGCGACCTGTACAAGGCCGCCCGGGACGCCGACTGGGGAGACGCCTGGCCGCCCTCGTCCTAGCCCTGACCCGCCCAGCGGACCAGGGCGTCCTCCGCCCACTTCCGGTCGGCCCGGGACAGGTCGGCGAGGTCGGCCCCGTGGTTCCCGCCCGGCACCCACAGCACCCGTGAGTCCGGACCCCCGGGGCGGAAGTGCTCGGCCACCGACGGGTCCTGGGTGCCGTAGAGGAACAGCAGCCGGCTGCCGCGCCGCCGGACCCAGCGGTCGATGTCGGGCATGGCGGCCCGGTCGAAGCGCAGGGGGACGTCCCGGGGGACGAAACTGCGCGGCTCGGCGGCGCCCGGGTGGCGGAGCAGATCCGCGAGGTGCGCGGCGGGGAAGCTGCCGTACCCGAGCTGGGTGCCGATCTGGAACCAGTACGGGATGTAGTTCCGGGCGGTCGTGTCGGCGTACAGCTCAAGGCCCGCCGTGTCGTCCAGCCAGGTGTACAGCTCCTCGGACGTCGCACCGGGGCCGGGGATCGCGGCGACGTCGGCCGGGGTGCCGCGCTGCCAGAACATGAACGGCGCGCGCAGGGCGGCGATTTCGAGCGCCTTGTCGGCGCCGCCCACGAGCCGGAAGGTGTCGCCGGAGGCGGCCGCCCATGCCTCATAGCGGGCGGCCAGCTCGGTCCGGCGCAGCAGGATCGCCCGCTGGGCCGCCTTCAGGGCCTCGCGGGCCGCGGGGGTGCCGACCGTCTCCAGGAAGCGGAGGTACGCGGAGTCGTCGCGGTCGTCGGTGTTGTTCGGGGCCGAGTAGACCACTGTGCCGTTCACGTCGTGGGGATGGAAACGGCGGTGGTACACGCTCGCCATGCCGCCCTTGCTGCCGCCGGTGGAGATCCACGTGCCGGGGTAGAGCCGGCGGAAGAGCCGGACGACGCGGTGGTGGTCGTCGGCGGCCTGGCGGATCGTGAGGTGGGCGTAGCCGGGGTCCGTGGGGCGTGAGGAGCCGAAGTAGCGGTGCTCCACCTGGAGTTGGTTGGCGCCGAGCAGAACGGCCGGTTCGGTCCGCCGCGGGGTGAGGACCGCGTGGTAACCCGTGCTGAACAGCACGGTGGGCTGGCCGGCGGCGGTGTGGAGCAGGGTGAGGCGCTGCTCGAAGGTGCCCGCGGCGGGGTTCGTGTGGTCGACCGGCTGGCGCAGGCCCAGGACGAAGTGCCGGTAGCCGGGTTCGGCGTCCTGCCGCTCCTCGATCAGGCGCAGTCCGGGAAGGGCCCGTAAGGCGTCGGCCACGTCGGCGTCCCCGGTGCGGGCCGTCGCTGCCGCCGCCCGCGCGGGCGGGGCCGCCGCGGTGACGAGGCCCGCCGCCGGGAGAGCCGTGGCCGCCGCTGACGTGAGCAGCCGTCGTCTTGTCCATGCGGTCATGAGGCGAGTCCTGCGGTCATGAGGTGAATCCTCCCGGGAGTCCGTGCGGCGGATGTGCGCCGGTCGCGGGCCGCGACCGCCTCAGTACATCCGCCGCACGTCCCGGGAGGATCCCGCGCGCGGGGGTCCGCTCTCCCTCGCGCGGGGGAGGCTCACGACTGCTCGCCGGCCGCGCTCTCCTCCCGTCCTTCCCTCTGCTGTCGTTGCTGCTGGAGTGTGCGCAGCAGTTCGCGCTTCTGCGCCTGCGGGTCGAGACCGCTGCCGATCCGGCCGGCCCGGCCGCCGCCGCGCAGCGCCTTGCGACCGAGGTTCCGGCGCGATCCGCCGACACCCAGCATGTTTCCGGCTCCGCCTCGGGTCATCCCGGGCTCCTTCCCTGATTCCGACGTCGCGACGAGACGGTTCGTCTCGCACATGTCGCTCCACTGTCCGCGAGACGCTCCGTCTTGTCAACCTGATAAATTCGATGCATGGCCGCCCAGAAATCCGCCCAGCCCGCCCCCGGCAAGCCCGCCCCCGACTCCACCCGGCGCAGCGAGAAGTCCCGCCGCGCCATCTACGACGCCGCCCTCGCCCTCGTCGTCGAGATGGGCTACCCCAAGACCACCATCGAGGGCATCGCCGCCCGCGCCGGTGTCGGCAAGCAGACGATCTACCGGTGGTGGTCGTCCAAGGCGGACGTCCTGATGGAGGCGTTCCTCGACCTGGCCGAACAGGCCGTGCCGGAGGCCGGGCCGGAGCCGTACGTCTTCCCGGACACCGGCGACCTCGCCGCCGACGTCAAAAGCGTCCTGCGGGCCACCGTCGACCAGATGCGCGACCCCAAATTCGATGTGCCCTCCCGCGCGCTCGCCGCCGAGGGCGTCGTCAACGAGCAGCTCGGGCGCGAGCTCGTCGCCAAGCTGATGCGGCCCTCACTGGACCTCTACATCGGCCGGCTGCGCGCCGCGCAGGAGGCCGGCCAGGTGCGGCCCGAGATCGACCCGCGCATCGCCCTGGAGTTCTTCATCTCCCCGCTCGCCCAGCGCTGGCTCCAGCACACCGGCCCGATCTCCCACGAGTACACCGACACCCTCGTCGACTACGCCCTTCACGGCCTGGCCCCGCGCTGAGCGGCCCGGGCCAGGCGCCCCGGCGCGTCCGTGATCACGCCGCCACAGCCCAGCGCCAGCACCCGGTCCCGCTGCGCGTCCGTCAGCACGGTGTGCGCCCACACCCGCGCGATCCCCGAGTTCACCGCCCGCACCAGGTCCGCGTCGCGCGCCCGGTGGTCCACGTCCAGCAGGTCCACGAACGACCGCCAGCGCTCCGGCCGGTCCGTGCGCAGCTGCTGCGCCGAGCGCCACAACTGCGCGAGCAGCCCGAGGCGGTGGACGCGCCGGGCCACCTCCGGGTCGTTGGAGTTCACGAACACCGAGCGGGTCAGACCGCGGGCCCGGATCAGCGCGGCCAGCCGGTCCAGGCTCCGCGGGTCCTTCGCCTCCAGCATCAGCACGATCCGTCCGCCGAAACGATCCAGCACCTCGGCGACCGTCGGCGGCCGCTCCGACCGCCAGCTCCCCGGGAGCCTGTCCTTCGGGCGCAGCCGTACGCCCTGCCACTCCCGGGCGTCCAGACCCCCCACCGCGCCGCCCAGGTAGGTGGTGCGGTTCAGGGTCTCGTCGTGGAACACCACCGGCGTGCCGTCGCGCAGCAGCCGCGTGTCGAAGTCCAGCACCTGCGCCGTCCCGCGCTCGTAGGCCGTCGTCAGCCCCGCCATGCTGTTCTCGGGGACCTCATGGGCGCCACCGCGGTGCGCGACGTACGTGATCCGGGGCAGGGCCGCCACGGTCAGCGGACCCGCGCCCCACTCCAGCGGGGCCGGGGTGCGGCCGCCGGGGCCCGTGAGGGTCAGTGAGACCACGGAAGCCGCGGAGGCCAGACCCGTCAGCGCGATCCATGTGACCATGGCGACCACGGTAGGACGCCATGTCATGGCAAAGCGGGCAATGACACCCGATCACGGTGGGAAGCGGCGTTCGCGGCTTCTCCTCCCTTCGCACGCCGGCTGTACGTTGCGCCCTTCCTGTCCTGGATGGTGGGCACTGGCCCCCCGGTGCGCGGGAAGATGGGACGATGAGGCATGCTGTTCCGCACGACGGCGAGGCGAGGGGATAGATGAGCGCGGAGTTCGGCGGCCGGACCGGCCTGCAGGGCAAACTCACCCAGTGGCTGCGCGCCGGGCGCCGGCCGAAGGAGACCGCCGGGGACGGCGGCCGTGAGGCCCTGCTGCTCGCCGCCGTCGGCGCGGGACTGCCCCTCGCGCCCGCGGCCCACCCGGCGGCGGGGTACCGCTGCTCCTGCGACCGGGTCGGCTGTCCCACCCCCGCCCGGCATCCGGTGTCCTTCGCCTGGCAGACGCAGTCGACCACCGACCGCGGCCAGATCGAGCGCTGGGCCCGCCATCAGCCGCAGGCCAACTTCATCACCGCGACCGGCATGGTGCACGACGTCCTCGACGTGCCCCTCGACGCCGGTCGCGACGCGTTGGAGCGGCTGCTCGCCGCCGGTGTCGAGGTCGGGCCGGTCGCCGAGAGCGACGACGGCCGCCTCCTCTTCTTCACGCTCACCCGCGGCACGCCCGAGGACGAGGACGAGTGGTGGCCGTGCGAACTGGACTGCCACCCCGAGACGGCGGACGAGCACCCCGGGCTGCGCTGGCACTGCCGGGGTTCCTACGTCCTCGTACCGCCGGCGCGGCTGCCCGGTGAGGACCAGGCGGTGCGGTGGGTCCGCGGCCCGGAGCACGCGCTGCCGGATCCGCTGAGCCTGCTGGAGGTGCTCACGGAGGTCTGTGCGCGCCACATCGGTGAGGACGCGGACCACTCCGCCGGAGCGGGCTGGCCCCTGCGCCACTGAGGCCCTCTACGAGCCGACCGCCGACGTCAGGCCCTGGATCCTGCCCAGGATCGTCACCTTGCCCTGGCCCCTGGGGTCCAGCGCCACCTCGTTGGAGACGAACTCCATCGTGAAGGACTGCTTGATCTCGCCCTTCGTCAGGGCGAGAACGTCCTTGTTGGGGGTGGGGACGGACGTGCCCGCGTAGGCGGTCTGCTTCTCGAAGTGACGTGTGGTGAAGAACACCAGCGCCCCGCCGTCCGCCGTGCGCAGCGCCAGAGGGGCGTAGTCGCCGTTCGTCAGCGGCTCGTCGATGTACTGGGTGACCATGCCCGGCTTCTTGGCGTTCTTCTGGCGCGCGGCACGCCACTGGCTGGTGTGGGGGCCGTCCGTGAAGGTCTCTCCGCCGTCCTTCAGATACGTCGTGTACGCCCGGCTCAGGTCGCCGGGGTCCGTGGCCAGGTCGGTCGAGTTCACGGGGACGGGCTCGGCCCAGCCGTCGGCGTCCTTCTTGAACTGCGGGACCTTGCCCGGGGCGACGAGCGTCAGATACGCCACCTGGAACGGGGCGTCCAGGCTGCTGCGGGTGAACACCAGCAGCCAGCGGGCGGTGCCGCCCTTGTTGCCGGCCGCGTCGACGACGAACCAGCGGGGCCAGCCGGCCTTCTTGGGGATGGTGAACTTCGCGTCCGTCAGCGTCAGCGGGGTGTGGTTCGGGTTGCCGTCCGGGTTGTTCGCCTTCCCGGCCTTGAGGCGGGCGGAGTCGATGTCGGCGAGGGCGCCGGTGGTGTGGTCGGCGTCCAGAGTGCCGTCGTAGGCCTTGTCGGCCTCGTTGTACGCGGCCGTGAACTCCTGGAGGGCCTTGGCGGCTTCGGCCCGGGTCGTGGACGGGAGGATCTCACGCTCGCCGTGCACGACGACGCATCCACTGGCCGTCAGCGACAAAGCGGTCGCCGAGGTTGCTATGAGGGCGCTCCGGGCGGGCCTGCGGAGCGATCGAGGGTCGCGATCCCTGCTCATCGGGTACCTTCACCTTCCCCTTTCCGGAGGCGAACCCTACCGGGTGCCTCCGGAGTTCGGCCGGGGGGTGGGGTGGGCGCGCTCGCCCGACACCGCTATGCGAAACGGTCCAGTGGTTCTGCCGCATAGGTGTGGTCGGGCAACTGCACATCGGTGAGCTCGAAGCGCTCCGGACCGTGGCCGACGTCGCGCCTGATGACGATGCCCGCGCGGCGCGTCGTGACATGGAGGACCGGGTTTCCTTCCGCGTCCACACTGTTGAGCAGGGTGTACCGGCGCAGCTTGTTACGCCTGCGCTGGACGTACATCCCGAAGACGGCGACCACGAGCACGACGGCGAGCCCGCCGAGGAACTCCGGCATCGCGTCCCGGAAGATGCTCATGCCGGCCTCGCTGATGCCGAGATGCTGATCGGGGGCCGGCCTCGCACGGCCCGACCGGACGTCGCCATGGACAGCACCAAGGGGGATGCACTTCATGGCCTAGTAGTCCCTGAGGACCCGAGACCGACTGGGATGCTGAAGTTTACGCAGGGCGTTTCCGTAGACCTTCCTGACGGCGTAGAGCGTAAGGCCGCACTCCTCCGCCACCTTCTTCTGGCTCTTGCCCTCCATGACGAGTGCGGTGATCACCTGATCCTCCCTCCGGCTGAGGGTGTCGAGGACGGCTTGCACCTGCTCGGCGAGGAGAACGCGGGTGGTGGCCTCGACCGGGTCCTCGTCGTGGTTCGGGAAGTCGAGAGGCTGGTCGGACAGGAGAGCCAAGGGGATGCCCTTCAACTGGGTCTCCCAGGCCGGGCGGTGAAGCCGGTGCTGATGAGACGCGTCCAGGCGGAGCTGGGTGACGGTGTCGAGGACCACGGAGAGCTGGTTGTCGACGCGGTTGCGGACCCAGTTGTTCTCGAGCAGAGCGGCGGTCGCGCCGTCCACACGGGTGTCGGACGGGTCGAGTCCGAGCCATCGCTCGACGAACCAGCGGACGGTGGCGATGTCGCCGTCGAGCGCTGCCCCTCGGGCCAGCAGGGCGGATGCCAGCGTCACACGGGCCAGCTCACCCGTCGTGCCGCCCGCCCGGTACGCCAGGTCGCACCAGCGTCGCAGGACGGCGCGCAGTGCCGGGACGACATCGCGGTCGTCGTCCCAGTCGAGATGCAGCACGGCTGGGAGGGCCGGCCGGATGCTCAGATGCAGGCCGACCGTGGTGCCGTCGCTCTCGGCCGGAGAAGGCAACGGCGCGCGGACGGTCCGCAGCAGAGCTTCGGCCGGGTTGGAAAGAGCCGCCCAGACCTGGTGACGCTCGGGACCGACGAGGTTGAGCTTCTTGTACGCCCGGACAGCCTTCGTGGTGACAGCGATGTTGGCCTTCTTGGCAGCGGGCGCGGCCTGGCCGGCTCCGTACTGCCGGAGGTAGCCGACGCCGTCACTGGAGTCGGCGAGGAGACCCCAGACCGGTTCCAGAACCGGGCCGAGGTTACGGGCGACCTTGTGCGCACCGGTGATCACGGGGCCGCTCTCCAGCCGCTGAAGGTGCTGACGGACCAGTATGAGCTCGGCGATCAGGTCCCGTTCAGCCGACGATCCGGCCGACGTCGTCGCCGTTGTGGTACCGGCCTTGGCCATCTGTGCTCCTCGTTCCGCGGACCCTGCGGGCCCTCCTGCTTATAAGGGCGAAAAGCGAAGGGACGCGGTGAACCGCTTCGACCAGCGAAGACGCAGCCCCCAAGACGGTCACTTGGGATAACAGGCGGGAGGGTGGCCGTACCATCCGAAGCATGGAGCCCGATCCCCACGAGGTGCTCGACGACTGGCTGAAGCGTGCCCCTCTCGGACAACGCAGCCGCGACGCGTACCGTTCCGAGGTGAACGCCTGGCTCGTCCACATCGGTGCCCGCGTCTGGTCAGCCGATCGCCAGGACGTCGACGCCTGGTCAGCGGCCGGCGCCAAGCCCCGTACCAAAGCCCGCCGTGTCTCATCGCTCCGCGGCTTCTACCACCATGCCCAGACCTACGACGCCTTCATCGACAACCCCGCCGAGCGCGATCTCCGGCCTCGCGTCACGCACCTGCCCCCCGGCAGGCCGGCGCTCGACGACTCCCAGGCCGTCCTCTTCCTGAGTGCCCTCGACCGCTACCGCGGCCCTCTGCCCCAGCGCACCCGCGCCCTCGGCCATCTGATCCTCGGCATGAATCTCCGTGCGCACCAAGCCGTCGCCCTCGACCTCAGCGACTGGAGGGCGGATGGGCACCTCACCGCTCGTGTCCGGCTCAAGGGCGGCGGCAGCGAAACCCGTTCCGTGCCACTTCCCGTCGCAGCCGCGGTCGATGACTACGTCCCTCACCGCCGAACGACGGCCCCCCACAGCTTTCCGGACGCCGGCCCCCTGCTCACCAGCAGCCGCGGTCGTCGCCTCGACAGCCGTACCACCCCCACCGGTCTGATGCGAGCCGTGGCCGCCGGTCATCCCCTCCTGGCCGGCATCGCGGCCACCGTGACCTGTGACGGACTCGCCGCCACCCGCAGCCCGTTCGCCGGCGCGTGAAGCGGCGGTGTGCTGTCGCCGCACACCCCCTGGCGCACGGTGTGCGTCCTGACCGGCGAGAATGCCCCTCGTGACTGACTACGACGTGCTCCGCGTCTTCTGCGGGCCGAACGGCGGGTACGGCAACGAACTCGGGGTCGTGCGTGAGGGATCCGTGATGCCCGGGCGGGACGAACGGCAGGCGTTCGCCGCGAAGACCGGATTCAGCGAGACCGTGTTCGTCGACGATCCCGAGCGCGGAGTGATCGACATCTACACCCCGACGCTGCGGCTGCCCTTCGCCGGGCACCCCTGCGTCGGCACGGCATGGCTGCTCGACGTGCCCGAACTGATCACGCCCGCCGGCGTGGTCGGCGCCCGGCAGGACGGGGAGTTCTGCTGGATCGAGGCCCGGGCGGAGTGGGTGCCGCCGCGGACCCTGCGCCGGTACGGCAGTGCCGCCGAGGTCGACGACCTGTCCGTGCCGCCGCCGGGGGAGTGGGTGTACGCCTGGGCGTGGGAGGACGAGTCCGCAGGGCGGATCCGGGCCCGGGCCTTCCCGGGCCGCGACGACGGCATCGACGAGGACGAGGCGACCGGGGCCGCGGCCCTGCTGCTCACCGACCGGCTGGGCCGGGCCCTGAACATCACCCAGGGCGCCGGCTCCCAGATCCTGACCGCGCCCCAGCCGGGCGGATGGACCGAGGTCGGCGGGCGGGTCCACCTCGAACGCTGACCCGGACGGAGCGCGACCGTACGGGTGGAACAGCGTGTGTGGACGGTGGTGAACGGGGACCTCTGGGCGTGACCAAGCACCACCGCGAGAGGAATCTCATGCGCATTCGATCCGCTCTGGCCGTCGTCGCCCTGACCGCCGCCCTGTCCGCCACCGGTGCGGCGGCGGCCTCCGCCAACGACGACGCGGAGTACCGCGACGACCACCACGTGGCGTGCAGCCCGTACTTCGGTGAGCTCGAGGCCGAGACCGCCGAGATCGAGTGGGGCGGGGCCGTCTGCCACAACGGTCCGTTCGACATCTGAGCAGGACAGGTCCGGCTCCCTGCGAGCCGGTACCGGGGCCCCCTCGCCGCGCGCGAGGGGGCCCCGCCCGTTCACGCCGTCAGGGGGAACTCCTCGCCCAGCGCCTCGAACACCGCGTTGTTCAGTCCGTACGCCCGCTTGCACTCGGCCACGATCCGCTGCCGCTCCAGTTCGTCACCGGGCACCGCGTCCAGCAGCTGCGCGTAAGTCCGCTTGAAGGCGGCCGGGTTGGGGATCTCCTCGAAGACGTAGAAGCGGACGCCGTCGCCCTTCTTCGGGAAGCCCCAGTTCTTCTCGGCGGTGTCGCGGATGATCTGCCCGCCGGAGAGGTCGCCGAGGTAGCGGGTGTAATGGTGGGCGATGTAGCCGGCCGGCCAGTCGCGGGTGCACTCCGTGATCCGCTCGGCGTACTCCACGGTGGCCGGCAGCGCGTCGGCCGTCCTCCGCCAGCCGGGGCCGCGCAGGTACTCCAGGTCCCGCTCCAGCGCCGCCATGCGGAACAGCTCCGGCCGGACGAAGGGGCCGGCCACCGGGTCCGCGGCCAGCTGCCGGGCGCCGGTCTCCAGCGCGGAGTACACGAACCACAGCTGCTCCGTGTAGCGCGCGAACGCGTCGACCCCCAGCTTGTGGCCCAGCAGGTCGCCGATGAAGGTCGAGCCCCTGACCTCCTCGTGCTGCTCGCGAGAAGCGGTCCGAAGGAGCGCGGAGAAGGATTCCATGGGCCTACTTTTCCCGACGGGCTGTCGGTAAAAACCTGACCCCGCACGGGAACGGCCCGCCTCCCGGAGGAGAGCGGGCCGTGTGGTGGTGTGCGCGGAGGCCGGCTACGGCAGCGTGAGGATCTCCGCGCCCGAGTCCGTCACCACCAGCGTGTGCTCGAACTGGGCCGTCCGCTTCCGGTCCTTCGTGACGACCGTCCAGCCGTCGTCCCACATGTCGTACTCGTGCGTCCCGAGCGTCAGCATCGGCTCGATCGTGAACGTCATGCCGGGCTGGATGACCGTCGTGGCGTGCGGGCTGTCGTAGTGCGGGATGATCAGGCCCGAGTGGAACGACGAGTTGATGCCGTGCCCGGTGAAGTCGCGGACCACCCCGTAGCCGAAGCGCTTGGCGTACGACTCGATGACCCGGCCGATGATGTTGATCTGCCGGCCCGGCTTGACCGCCTTGATCGCCCGCTCCAGGGACTCCCGGGTCCGCTCCACCAGCAGCCGCGACTCCTCGTCGACGTCACCCACCAGGTAGGTGGCGTTGTTGTCGCCGTGCACCCCGCCGATGTACGCCGTCACGTCGAGGTTGACGATGTCGCCGTCGCGCAGCACCGTCGAGTCCGGGATGCCGTGGCAGATGACCTCGTTGACCGACGAGCACAGCGACTTCGGGAATCCCCGGTAGCCCAGCGTCGAAGGGTAGGCGCCGTGGTCGCACATGTACTCGTGCGCCACCCTGTCCAGCTCGTCCGTGGTCACCCCGGGGGCGATCAGCTTCGCGGCCTCCGCCATCGCCCGGGCCGCGATCCGGCCGGCCACGCGCATCGCCTCGATGGTCTCGGGCGTCTGCACCTCCGGTCCGGTGTACGGCGTCGGCGCGGGCTTGCCGACGTATTCGGGGCGACGGATGTTTCCGGGCACGGAACGGGTGGGGGACAGCTCCCCCGGTACGAGCAGCGACTGGCCAGACATGCCAGCGAGTCTAACCAGCGGCCATGGGGGAACATGTCGATGGCGAGAGGAGCTGGTCATGGCCCTGTTCAAGAAGCGCACGGTCGGCAAGCCGGGTGAGTGGTACTACTGCCTGGAGCACAAGAAGGTCGAGGAGGGGCCGGAGTGCCCCAACAAGGACCGGTTCGGGCCGTACGCCTCCCGCACGGAGGCCGAACACGCGATGGCGACCGCACGCGAGCGCAACCTCCAGTGGGAGAACGACCCCAAGTGGCACGACGCCCCGGCGGGCAGCCGGGACGACGAGAGCTGATCCCGCCCTCCGACGCCCGGGCCCGCGACAGCCGCGGACCCGGGCGTCCGCTCATGCCCTCAGGACGCCCGGACGTCACCAGCGGGCCGGCGGTGGTGCCGTCAGGTGCTCCGCCAGGCGCGCCACCCGGTCCCGGAAGCGGCGCCGCCCGCGCGGCGTCGGCAGGGCGTTCTCCCCGGCCGCAGCGCTGACCAGGTGCTGCACCGTGTCGAGGTCCAGTTCCGAACCGTCGGGCACGGCCAGGACCTCGTGCGCCAGGGACGGCAGCTCGCCCTGTCCGGGGCCGAGGGACAGGACCGTCGCTCCGGCCCGACGGGCGTCGGACACCCGTTCCGCCAGGGGTGCGGCGGGCGTCGCGGGGGCGACCACCAGCAGCGTCTCGCCCCGCCGGGCCGCCTCCAGCCGGCCCAGACCCACCGCCAGATGCGCCGGATCCGAGGGGCGTGCGCCGTGCCGCACCAGCGTCGGGGCCAGTTCCGGAGTGCCCGACCAGGCGGCCTCGTCCACCAGGTGCGCGGCGAGATGCCACGGCTCGTACTCCGGCGTGCCGACCAGCAGCAGCCCGCCCCCGTGCGACACCACCGAGCCGCGCAGCGCCCCGGCGAACCGCCGCGTCGCCCCCAGCCACTCCGTCCCGGCGAGCACTTCCCGCAGCAAAGCCACCCGAACCGCATCCATGGGAGCGCATCCTGCCCCGAACGGCCACTCGTGACGTGCGGTTCACCCCGTATTCGCCCGGGCCGGGTAAGCCGACCGGTCACCCGTACCGCCGTCGAACGACCGGAGGAACCGCCGATGACCGAGACCAGCGTCCCCTTCCGCGCCGGACAGGAGGGTTACGCCAGTTTCCGTATCCCCGCCGTCGTCGCCACCGGCACCGGTGACCTGCTCGCCTTCTGCGAAGGCCGGGTCGGCTCCCGGGACGACTTCGGGAACATCGACATCGTGCTGAAGCGCTCCACGGACGGCGGCCGCACCTGGGGCCCGCTCCAGGTCGCCGCCCGCAATGGCGACGCCCTCGCCGGCAACCCCGCGCCCGTCGTCCTCGGCACCGGCCGCGTCCTCCTCGTGCACGTACGCAACGCCGCCCTCGCCACCGAGGACGCCATCCGGCGCGGCAAGGTGAGCGCCGCGGACGGGCGCCGCGTGTGGGTGCAGCACAGCGACGACGAGGGCCGCACCTGGTCCGCGCAGAGGGAGATCACCCAGCAGACCAAGCGGCCCGAGTGGCGCTGGTACGCCACCACCCCCGGCCACGCGATCCAGCTCAGCACCGGCCGGGTCGTCGTCCCCGCCAACCACTCCCTGCCGCCCACCGGCACCGACAACGGCACCGAGGGCAAGTACAACGGCGGACACTGCCTGCTCAGCGACGACGAGGGCACCACCTGGCGGATCGGCTACGTCGACGACAACACCGACGGCTACATCAACGCCAACGAGACCACCGCCGCCGAACTCCCCGACGGTCGCGTCTACGTCAACACCCGCAACGACTCGCCCTCGCCCGGCACCCGCGCCGACGCGCACTCGGCCGACGGCGGACAGACCCTGGTGAAGCCCTTCCGTCCCCAGGCCGGTCTCACCGCCCCCGTCTGCCAGGCCGCCGTCCTGCACCTGCGCGACCCCGACCTGCTCCTGTACTCCGGCCCCGCCGACCCGGGCTTCCGCGCCCTGATGACGATCCGTGCCTCCACCGACGCCGGCACCACCTGGCGCCCGGCGTACACCGTGGACGGCCTGCCCGCCGCGTACTCGGATCTCGTACGCGCCGACGCCGGCACCGTGGGCCTGCTGTACGAGACCGGAGACTTCGGCGCCTACGAGACGATCACCTTCCGGCGGGTGCCCGTGACGGAGCTGACCTGAGCCTCCCGGCACGGTGACGCGGTCGTAGAGTCGGGGCCATGACTTCTACCGACAGTGCTGCCGCCGACCACACCCAGAAGGCCCCCGCCAAGGACCCCTGGGACCTGCCCGACGTCTCCGGACTCGTGGTGGGGGTGCTCGGCGGGACCGGGCCGCAGGGCAAGGGCCTGGCCTACCGGCTCGCCAAGGCCGGCCAGAAGGTGATCATCGGCTCGCGTGCCGCCGACCGCGCCCAGGCGGCCGCCGAGGAACTCGGCCATGGCGTCGAGGGCGCCGACAACGCCGAGACCGCCCGCCGCAGCGACATCGTGATCGTCGCCGTGCCCTGGGACGGCCACGGCAAGACCCTCGCATCCCTGCGCGGGGATCTGGCGGGCAAGCTCGTCGTCGACTGCGTCAACCCGCTCGGCTTCGACAAGAAGGGCGCCTACGCCCTCAAGCCCGAGGAGGGCAGCGCCGCCGAGCAGGCCGCCGCCCTGCTGCCGGACTCCCGGGTCACGGCCGCCTTCCACCACCTGTCGGCCGTGCTGCTCCAGGACCCGGAGATCGACGAGATCGACACCGACGTGATGGTGCTCGGCGAGGTCCGCGCCGACGTCGAGATCGTCCAGGCCCTCGCCGGCCGCATCCCCAACATGCGCGGCATCTTCGCCGGGCGGCTGCGCAACGCCCACCAGGTGGAGTCGCTGGTGGCGAACCTGATCTCCGTGAACCGCCGGTACAAGGCGCACGCGGGCCTGCGCGTCACCGACGTGTGAGCCGGTGACGGGCATGGGGGACACTGGACGGCACCAGCAGTGCCGCAGTGTCCCCCGACAGGAGTCGACCCCATGCCCCGCCTCGCCCTCTACGCCCTGATCGTCTGCGTGCTCTCCGTGGCCGCCGCCGTGGTCTCCTTCACGCGGGGCAGCTTCCTGGGGATCGTGTGGGTGCTGCTGGCGGGCCTGTCGTCCAATATGTGCTGGTACTACGCCAAGCGCGCCAAGCAGCGAAAGTCCGCCGCCGGCTGACCCGCGCCCGTCAGGACGCCGCCGAGCAGAACTCGTTCGAGCCCTGCCAGAAGCGGTACAGCTCCTGACCGCAGTACGTCTCGAAGTCGCTGATGCCGAGGGACTTCAGGATCGTGTCGATCACGTCGAAGAAGACCCCGTTCACCGCCGGCAGCCACAGCAGCGCGAACACGAACAGCAGGCCGAACGGCGCGAACGGCTCCACCTGGCGCCGGATGCCGTACGACAGCCAGGGCTCGATGACGCCGTAGCCGTCCAGGCCCGGCACCGGCAGGAAGTTCAGCAGCGCCGCCGTCACCTGGAGCAGTGCGAGGAAGGCGAGGGCGAACCGGAAGTCGTTCGGCACGCCGTCCAGCGCGTCCAGCCAGAACGGGGCGGTGCACACCACGGCGAACAGCACATTCGTCAGCGGGCCCGCCGCCGAGATCAGACTGTGCTTCCAGCGCCCCTGGATCCGGCCCCGCTCGATGAACACGGCGCCGCCGGGCAGGCCGATCCCGCCCATGATCACGAAGATCACCGGGAGCACGATGCTGAGCAGGGCGTGCGTGTACTTCAACGGGTTGAGGGTCAGGTAACCCTTCGCGCCGATGGAGATGTCACCGCTGTGCAGGGCGGTGCGGGCGTGCGCGTACTCGTGCAGACACAGCGAGACGATCCACGCCGCCGTCACGAACAGGAACACGGCGACGCCGGGCTGCTCGGCGAACCCGGTCCAGGTCGCCCAGCCCGTGACCGCCGTCACGGCGACGATCCCGACGAACACGGGACTGATCCGCCGCTCGCTGTGGCGGGTGGTGGCGGTGGTCATGGGGCTCCCTGCACTCGTCGACACGGGGGTGGAACGGCCCGACGGTACCGGGCCCGGGTGAAAAACGTCTCGCGCGGGGCGGTCGGTTCCGGGGAGGGTGGGTCCATGGGGCTGTGGCACGTGTTCTACGAGGACTGGCAGATGGAGTGCTGCGGCACCCCGTTCTCGGTCGGGGACGAGGTGAGCTGGCCGCTGCTGCTCCTGGACCCGGACACCGTGCTGGGCGGCGGCTGGCACGACCAGCTCACCGAGGTCGCCGGGCCCGTGACGGACGTGGGCGGCGTGCGGATGGTGGGGGAGGGGACGGCCCTCCCGGTCGCCCTGGGGGCGGACCCCGACGCCGAGGAGGACCGGCGCCCGGAGCCGGGGGGTTGGAACCGGACGGCCGGGCTGCTGTCCGTCGAGCGGCACGGCGCGCGGTGGCCCGAGGCCGGGGGGCTGGTGCGGGCCGTTCAAGTGCTGACCCAGTCCTGGGCCGAGACCGCGCCCGGATCGCGCCTCTACGAGCCGGTGACGGGGGAGCGCGGGCTGCGGCCGGTGGACCGGTGCCCGGAGTGGTTCAAGGAACGAGAAGGGGAGCGGGCGGCCGACGGGCGGGGACGGCGCTCGCGCGAGTCGGGGGTGGTGGTGATCCTGGAGGTGCCGGGCACGGACTCCCGCCTCTCCCACGCCGTCCGCGAGGCCCGGGGCCCTCGTGCCCCCCGTGACGCCCCGCCGCGCAGTCAACCGCCGTGACCCGCCCCCGTATCACCGGAGACAATGAGCCCGTGCACTACCGCATCCTCGGCACCACGCAGGCGCTCCGCAGTGACGGGTCGGTCGTTCCGGTCGGTGGGGCGCGGTTGCGTGCGTTGCTGACCGTGCTCGCGCTGCGGGCCGGGCGGACCGTGCCCGTGGGGCTGCTCGTCGACGAGGTGTGGGGCGGGCAGCCGCCCGCCGACGCGCCGGGGGCGCTACAGGCGCTGGTCGGGCGGTTGCGGCGGGCGCTCGGGGCGGGCGCGGTCGCCTCCGTCGCCGGCGGGTACCGGCTCGCGGCCGCGCCCGACGACGTCGACCTGCACCGCTTCGAGCGGCTGGCCGGTGAGGGGCTGCGGGCGCTGGCCGACGGCGACCCCGCCAAGGCCACCGTGGTCCTCGACGACGCTCTCGCCCTGTGGCGCGGCCCCGCTCTCGCCGACCTGCCCGACCGCACCGCCGAGGCCGCTCGTTGGGACACCCGCCGCCTGGACGCGCTCCGGGCCCGGCACGCCGCCGCCCTCGCCCAGGGCCAGGCCGAGCAGTCCCTGCCGGAGCTGACCGCCCTGTGCGACGGCCACCCCCTGGACGAGCCCCTCCAGGCCCTGCGGCTGCGCGCCCTGCGGGACGCCGGCCGTACGGCGGAGGCGCTGGACGCCTTCGAGGACGTCCGGCGCCTCCTCGCCGACCGCCTCGGGGCCGACCCGGGCCCGGAACTGCGTGCTCTGCACGCCGAGTTGCTCCGGCCAGGGGACACGCCCGTGCCCGCGTCGGCCCGGCCCGCCGGCAACCTCCGGGCCCGCCTCACCTCCTTCATCGGCCGGGAGAGCGACATCGAGACCATCCGCGGGGATCTCGCGCAGGCCCGGCTGGTCACCCTGCTCGGCCCCGGCGGCGCCGGGAAGACCCGGCTGTCCCAGGAGGCCGCGGAGACCGTGCGCGAGGCCATGCCCGGCGGTGTGTGGCTGGCCGAACTCGCCCCCGTCGACGACCCGGACGCCGTACCGGAGGCCGTGCTCACCGCCGTCGGCGCCCGGGAGACCGTGCTGTACGGCGCCGGCGCCGAGGGCATCCGCGCCGCCGTCGCCGACCGGCTCGACGCCCCCGTCGAGCGGCTCGCGGAGCACTGCTCCCGGCCCCGCATGCTGCTGATCCTCGACAACTGCGAGCACGTCGTCGACGCCGCCGCCCGGCTCACCGAGGAACTGCTGGCGCGCTGCCCGGACCTCACGGTCCTGGCCACCAGCCGCGAACCCCTCGGTGTCCCGGGCGAGTTGCTGCGGCCGGTGGAGCCGCTGCCCGAGCCGGTGGCGCTGCGGCTGCTGGCCGACCGGGGCGCGGCGGCCCGGCCCGGCTTCCGGACCGAGGACGATCCCGGGGCGTGCGCCGAGATCTGCCGGCGCCTCGACGGCCTGCCGTTGGCCATCGAACTGGCCGCCGCCCGGCTGCGGATGCTCACACCCCGCCAGATCGCCGACCGCCTGGACGACCGCTTCCGTCTCCTCACCTCCGGCAGCCGTACCGTCCTGCCCCGCCAGCAGACCCTCAGAGCGGTCGTCGACTGGTCCTGGGACCTGCTCGACGAGGAGGAACGCGACGTTCTGCGGCGGCTGTCGGTGTTCGCCGGCGGCTGCGACCTGCCCGCCGCCGAGGCCGTGTGCGGACCGGCCGCCCTGGAGGCCCTCGGCTCCCTCGTGGACCGCTCCCTGGTCGTGGCCGCCCCGCCGGACGGTTCCGCCGACGGGGAGATGCGCTACCGGCTCCTGGAGACCGTCGCCGAGTACGCCGCCGAACGGCTGGACGAGTCCGGGCAGCGCGCCGGGGCCGAGCGGGCCCATCTGACGTACTTCCGTGAACTGGCCCGCGTCACCGACCCGTTGCTGCGCGGCCCCGGACAACTCGCCGCCATCCACCGGCTGGAGCGCGAGTACGAGAACCTGCGCATCGCCCTGCGCCGCGCCGTGGTCCTGCGCGACGAACAGGAGGCGCTGTGCCTGGCGTTGTCCCTCGTCTGGTACTGGCAGATGCGCGACTTGCGCATCGAGGCCCGCAACTGGTGCCGTGAGGTGATGGCGCTCGGCCCGGACCCCTTCACCGAGCCCCTCCGCCCCGCCACGGCGGTGTGGCAGCGCTGCACCGACGCCCCGCCCCCGATGACCGGCGAGATCCTGTGGGAGGCCCGGCGCGGTATCCACCTCGCCCATCTCGCCTGCATGGACACCGAGCTGGACGCCTGGCAGAACCCGGACTCCCAGCGGAAGCTGCGCGCCATCGCCGCGACGTACGAGCCCGGACTGCCGCAGAACTGCCGGCTCCCCGGTCTGCTCTGGTTCTTCGCCGTGATGCTGACCGGCGACATGGACAGGCTGCGCGTCATCATCGACGCGTCCATCCGCACCTGCCGGCGGACCCCGGGCTTCGACTGGGAGCTCGCCTCGGGCCTGCAGATGCGGGCCAACTTCCTCGCCAACCGCACGGACTGGACCGGTGACGCCGCCCACGACGCCGACGAGTCGCTGGAGATCTACCGGCGCCTCGGTGACTCCTGGGGGACCGCCGAAGCCCTCTCCGCCCGCGCCGAGGCCCACGAGCGCAAGGGCCACCACACCCTGGCCGCCGCCGACTACGAGGAGGCCATCGCCCACGCCGAACACCTCGGTGCCCGCGCCCAGGCGGCGGTGCTCAGCGCCCGGCTGGGCAGCGCGCTGCTGGAGGCGGGCGACGACGAACGCGGTGAACGCCTGCTGCGCGAGGTGATCGCCCAGCGCGAGGACTCGCACAGCGAGGCCATGCCCGCCGCCCGCCTGTTCCTCGCCGGCTGGCTCGGCATGACGGGCCGCATCGCGGAGGCGCGCGAGCAACTGGGCCGGCTGCGGCAGGACTTCCGCATCGCCCACTTCATCGTCTTCGACGCGTACATCCTCGGCGTGGAGGCGTGGCTGGACGCCGCGGAGGGGCGGTACGAGGAGTGCCTGCTCCGGATCCGCCGGGGGATGGAGCGGGCCGCCGACCCGCTCGCCGAGGCCATCACGCCCCATCTGCGCTCGGGGTACCTGATCATCGGCGCCCGGGCCCTCGCCGCCATCGACGGCGGCGGGCGCGCCGAGGACGCGGCCCGGTGTCTGGGTGCCTTCGACGCCCTGCTGCCGCCCGGTCACATCGCCCAGCGGCAGGAGCGCGAGACCCGCGAACGCACGGAGCGGCAGGCCCGGGCGCTGCTCGGTGACCGGGCCTACGAGGCCGCGTACGCGGCGGGCGGCGGCCTCTCTCTCGACGAGGCCGCCGCCCTGCTCTGGAGGAACCCGTGAGGCGATCCGGCCGCCCGGTCAGTTCTTCGTGCGGAACTTGTGGATCGCGACGGGCGCCATCACGGCCGTGATCGCCACCGACCAGCCGAGCGTCACCCACAGGTCGTGCGCGACCGGCCCGCCCACCATCAGCCCGCGCGCGGCGTCCGCGAGGGTCGACAGCGGGTTGTAGTCGGTGAACGCCTGGAGCCAGCCCGGCATCGACGTGGTCGGCGCGAAGATCGACGAGCCGAACTGGAGCGGGAACAGCACCAGGAAGCCCATCGCCTGCACGGACTGCGCGTTCTTCAGGATCACGCCCAGGGTGAGGAACACCCACATGATCGACGAGGCGAACGCCGTGGACAGGGCCACGGCCGCCAGCAGCCCCGGCCAGTTCGTGATCTCGAACCCGACGGCCACGGCGACGATCATCAGCACGGCGGTGGCGAACAGCATCCGCAGCAGCTCCACCGAGATCTTCGCGAACAGCACCGAGCCGCGCCCGATCGGCAGCGACCGGAAACGGTCCATGACACCGGAGTTGAAGTCCTGGCTGAAGCCGGTGCCGACGCCCTGGGACAGCGTCATGCTCATCATCGCGATCATGCCCGGGATCACGTACTGCACGTACCGGTCCTGTCCGCCGCCCAGCGCCTGCCCGATCGAGCCGCCGAAGACGAAGACGAACAGCAGGGTGAAGATGACCGGCATCAGCAGCGCGTCGGCCATCGACTCCGGGTCCTTGCGGATCCACAGCAGGTTGCGGCGGATCAGGGCGCCGGTGTGGCGCAGATGGCCGCGCAGCGGGATACGGGCGTCCGTGGCGGCGTCGTTGACGGTGACGGCGCTCATACGGCGGCCTCCTGAAGGTCTTCGGCGGGCATGGCGTCCTGCGGGGCACTGGCACGGTGGCCGGTGAGGGACAGGAACACCTCGTCCAGGCTGGGCAGTTCGGTGGTGATGGAGGAGAGCGTGATGCCGCGCGCGGTGACCGCGCCGACCACGGCCGTCAGCTGCTCGTCGCTGAGGATCGGCACGAGGACGTCACCCCGGTCGGTGTCGACGGTCGTGGTGGCGAGCCCGGTGATCCCCAGCTCGTCCAGCGCGCCGGCGAGGGGCCGCAGGTGGGTGGGGTCGGCCGGGCGGATCCGCAGCGCACGGCCGCCGACCTTCGCCTTCAGCGCCTCGATCGCGCCCCCGGCGATGACCTGGCCGCGGTCGACGACCGTCAGCTCGGAGGCGAGCTGCTCGGCCTCCTCCATGTACTGGGTGGTGAGCAGCACGGTGACTCCGTCGCCGACCATGCGCTTGACCTCGTCCCACACCTCGTTGCGGGTGCGGGGGTCGAGGCCGGTGGTCGGCTCGTCGAGGAAGAGCACGGCCGGCCGGCCGATCATCGACGCGGCGAGGTCCAGCCGGCGCCGCATGCCCCCGGAGTACGTCGCCGCCGGCCGCTTGGCCGCCTCGGTCAGCGAGAAGCGCTCCAGCAGCCCGTCGGCCCGGGCACGGGCCTCCTTGCGGGGCAGATCGAGCAGCCGCCCGATCATGTACAGGTTCTCCCAGCCCGAGAGCTTCTCGTCCACGGACGCGTACTGGCCCGTGAGCCCTATCACCCGCCGCAGCTGCCGCGGCTGCCGTACGGCGTCGTACCCGGCCACGATGGCCTGCCCCGAGTCGGGCGCCAGCAGGGTGGACAGGATCCGCACCAGGGTGGTCTTCCCGGCCCCGTTCGGCCCGAGCACCCCCATCACGGTGCCCTCCCGCACCTCCAGGTCGACCCCGTCCAGTGCCTTGGTCTCCCCGTAGTGCTTCACCAGCCCCCGCACGGTGACAGCGGCGCCGCTGGTCTGTGTGTCGATTCGCGTCATGGCACAGACGGTTCCAGGACCCACCGACAAACCACCGACAAGCCGCCGACACCCGCTGTCGGTGGTGCCGGCGAAAGGGGACAGCCCGTCGACTGGGGGAGATCGACGGGCTGTCCGTGGTACCGCTGTGGCTCTCTGTGAGGTCCTAGTGGACGGAGTTCTCCTCCTGCGGGAACGTTCCGCCGACCACGTCCTCGGCGAACGCCTTCACCGCGTCGCCCATGACCTCACGCAGGTTCGCGTACTGCTTCACGAACTTCGGCACCCGCCCGCCGGTCAGACCCAGCATGTCGGTCCACACCAGCACCTGCGCGTCGGTCTCGGGGCCCGCCCCGATCCCGACGGTCGGGATGTGCAGCACCCGCGTCACCTCGGCGGCCAGCTCCGCGGGGACCAGCTCCAGCACCACCGCGAACGCGCCCGCGTCCTGCACGGCCTTCGCGTCCCGCAGCAGCTGCTGGGCCGCTTCCTCGCCGCGGCCCTGCACGCGGTAGCCCATCGCGTTGACCGACTGCGGGGTCAGGCCGATGTGCGCCATGACCGGGATGCCGGACTCGACGAGCAGCCGGATCTGGTCGTGCGACCGCTCGCCGCCCTCCAGCTTCACGGCCTGCACGCCCGCCTCCTTCACCAGCCGGGTCGCCGAGCGCAGCGCCTGCACCGGGCCCTCCTGGTAGGAGCCGAAAGGCAGGTCGCCGACGATCAGGGCGCGCGAGGTGCCCCGTACGACCGCCGCCGACAGCATCGTCATCTCGTCGAGGGTGACGGGCACGGTCGTCTCGTACCCGAGGTGGCAGTTGCCCGCTGAGTCGCCGACGAGCATCACCGGGATCCCGGCCTCGTCGAAGACGGAGGCGGTCATGGCGTCGTACGCGGTGAGCATCGGCCACTTCTCGCCGCGCTCCTTGGCGGCGGCGATGTCGCGCACGGTGATACGGCGGGTGCCCTTGCCCCCGTACAGCGCCCTGCCGCTGCCGGAGGGCTTCATCTGAGCAGTCTGGGCAGCCGGAAGCTGCGTCATGGCACGGCTCCTAACACGTCATCTCGAGGCGCCCTGACGGCGTCCCCGGACCACGTCCATGGTGGCACCTCGTGTCATCGAGGGCTAGGGGAGCCCCTGTGAGTTCCGTCCGCGCGTCCGCGAGGGCCCGGACGCGGTCGCCGCGTAAGATCCCGGTAAGAGAATTCCAATACGAGACGGTCTCGTATCGAAATACTTCTGGGCTCGGTGCCATGACTACTCCTGCCGAACCGGCCGCCCCCACCGGCCCGCGCGTACCGGAAGCGGTGCACCGGCGCCGCTGGGCGATCCTCGGCGTGCTGATGCTGAGCCTGCTGATCGTCGTGCTCGACAACTCGATCCTGAATGTCGCCATCAAGACGATCTCCACCCCGGCCCCCACCGGGCTCGGCGCCACGCAGAGCCAGCTGGAGTGGGCCATCAACGCCTACACCCTCGTCTTCGCCGGACTGCTGTTCACCGCCGGACTGCTCGGCGACCGGCTGGGCCGCAAGAAGGTGCTGCTCGGAGGCCTCGCCGTGTTCGGCATCGGCTCGGCGCTCGCCGCGTTCTCCGGCTCGCCCGGCCAGCTGATCACCTTCCGGGCCGTGATGGGCCTGGGCGCCGCGTTCGTGATGCCCGCCACGCTGGCCGTCCTCATGAACGTCTTCGAGCGCGAGGAGCAGCCCAAGGCCATCGGCATCTGGGCGGGCGGCGTCGGCCTCGCCGTCGCCATCGGCCCGATCACCGGCGGTGTCCTGCTCGACCACTTCTGGTGGGGCTCGGTCTTCCTCGTCAACGTGCCGATCGTGCTGCTCGGGCTCGCGCTGATGCTCTGGCTGGTGCCGGACTCGCGCGATCCGAACCCGGGCCGGGTGGACCCCGTCGGTGTCGTGCTGTCCGTCGTCGGCCTGGTCCTGCTCGTCTACGGCATCATCAAGGGCGGCCAGCTCGCCGACTTCACCGACGCGACCGTGCTGGCGACCATCGGCGCCGGCCTCGCCGTGCTCGTCGCCTTCGTCGTGTTCGAGAAGCGCAGCGACCATCCGTCGATAGACGTCACGTACTTCAGGAGCAAGGTCTTCTCGGCCGCCATCGCCGCCGTCGCGCTGGTCTTCTTCGCGCTGATGGGCGTGACCTTCTTCTCCGTCTTCTACACGCAGAGCGTGCGCGGCTACTCGCCGCTGCAGACCGGTCTGCTGATGCTGCCGCTGGCCGCCGCCCAGTTGATCTTCGCGCCGCGCGCCCGGCTGGTCGTCGACCGCTTCGGCAACCGGGTCACGACCACGGGCGGCATGGCCGTCATCGCCGCCATGCTGGCCGCCTTCGCCACGCTGGACGGGGACACGCCCATCTGGATCCTGGAAGTGATCTTCTTCCTCATGGGTGCCGGCATGGCGCACATCATGACGCCGGTCAGCGTCGTCATCATGCAGGCCCTGCCCCGCGAGAAGGCCGGGTCCGCCTCCGCGCTCAGCAACACCTTCCGGCAGGTCGGCGGCGCCCTCGGCGTCGCCGTCCTCGGTTCGGTGCTGTCCACGGCCTACCGCACGGGCATCGAGGACAGGCTCGGCGTCCTGCCCCCGGCCCTGCGGCACACCGCCGGTGAGTCCATCGAGGGCACGCTCGGCGTCGCGGACAAGCTGGGCCCGCGGGGCGCGTCCCTCGTCGCCCCGGCCCACGACGCGTTCCTGCACGCGATGCACGTCACCGCCCTGTGGGGCGCGGGCGTGGCCCTGATCGGCGCGGTCGTCGTGGCGCTGTTCCTGCCGGGCAGGCCGCCGTCGTCCCAGCGGGCGCAGGGGGACAAGGAGTTGTCGCACACGGGTTCGTAGGCCTGCGGGAGAATGCACTCCCCGCGCAGCCGGGAACGGTCTCCACCCCGCCAGGAAGGACGCAGCGACGTGAGCCTCGCCGATCGGCACACTCCGCCCGACGCTCCCGCGAGGGGCCGCCCCAGAAGCGAGGCCGTCGAGCGCGCGATCATCGAGGGCGTGATGAGGCTCCTGGAGGAGGGTGTGCCCCTCGCGGAGCTGTCCATCGAGCGCATCGCCCGCACCGCGGGCGTCGGCAAGGCCACCATCTACCGCCGCTGGAGCGGCAAGGAGGAACTCTTCGTCGACGTCGTACGCGCCGCCGAACCCCCGGACCCGCCGCTCCCCGGCACCTCCATGCGTGACGACCTCGTCGTCCTGCTGGAACAGGTGCGCCGGCGCGGCCTGGCCAACCGTTCCTCGGCGATCCTGCACAGCGTGCAGGCCCAGATGAAGAGCAGCCCGAAACTCTGGGCGGCGTACCACGCGACCGTCGTCGCCCCGCGGCGCCGGCTCGGCCTGGAGGTCCTGCGCCGCGGCCAGGAGAACGGCGAACTGCGCACGGACCTCGACCTCGAACTGCTGAACGACATATTCGTCGGCCCGATACTCCTCCGCGCCGCGCTGCACACCGACGCCGACCTCCCCGACGACCTCGCCGACCGAGTCGTCGACACGCTCCTCGAAGGCCTACGCCCCGTCAGTTCCGAGTCCCGGCCGCCCGGGTGAGTGTGCGCGTTTCGTCACAGACGGCGCTTTCGGCGGGCGGGACCGGAACTCTCCTCGGGGGCTCGGACGTCATCGCCCCCGTACGGCCGTCGCAGGACGGCGGGAACGGAACGGATCATCCCCTAGGGTCGTAAGGACACGGGGGCGATGGTGTGCACGGCAGGCAGTGAGGCGACGGTATGGCGCAGCAGGCGTACATGACGGAGACGGACAACGGCGGCTCGGGGCCCGAGCACCGGGGAACCCGGCTTCGGCGCCTGTTCGACCGGCTGGTGGGCCCCTGGCGGGGCGACCCGCGGATCTGGCGGCGCGGACTGGTCGTCGCCGCGTGCGCGGTCCTGCTGGCCCTGGTCATGGTGCTGCACTCGCGCATCCCGAACACCATCGGCAACCTGGGCAGTCTCACCGAGACGTTCCTGCCCTGGCTGGGGCTCCTGGTCCCGGTGCTGCTCGTCCTCGCCCTGGTCCGCAAGTCCGCGACCGCGCTGATCGCGGTGGTGCTGCCGTCCGTGGTCTGGCTGAACCTCTTCGGCGGCCAGCTCAGCGACAAGACCGCGACCGGCGGCGACCTCACGGTGGTCACGCACAACGTCAACGCCGACAACCCCGACCCGGCCGGCACCGCCCGGGACGTGGCCGCCTCCGGCGCGGACGTGCTGGCCCTGGAGGAGCTGACGCCGGACGCCGTCCCGACGTACGAGAAGGCGCTGGCGCCGACGTACCGCTACCACTCCGTGCAGGGCACGGTCGGCGTGTGGAGCAAGTACCCGCTGAGCGGCGTGCGGGACGTCGACCTCGACATGGGCTGGACGCGCGCGATGCGCGCCACCGTGACCGCACCGTCCGGGCAGGTCGCGGTCTACGTCGCCCATCTGCCGTCGGTGCGCGTGAAGATGGAGGCCGGCTTCACGGCCCGCCAGCGCGACCGGAGCGCCGACTACCTGGGCGAGGCCATCGCCCACGAACCGCTGGAGAACGTCGTCCTGCTCGGTGACCTGAACGGCACCATGAACGACCGCGCGCTCAACGCCGTCACCTCCCAGATGCGCTCCACGCAGGGCGCGGCCGGCAACGGGTTCGGCTTCAGCTGGCCGGCGTCGTTCCCGATGGCGCGCATCGACCAGATCATGGTGCGGGGCCTGAAGCCGGAGAGCTCGTGGACCCTCCCGCAGACGGGGAGCGACCATCTGCCGGTCGCGGCTCGTGTGAGGGTCACCACAAGCGGTTCCTGAAAACCGCTGGTCAAGGCAGTTCCGTCAGAAATCGGCGACCTCGGCGTCACCGCGCGGAATAGTGCGCCTGCGAGACTTTGTTCCGTACTTGAACATACGCGTACGGATCTCCAAGCAAGACTCGAAAGGCTCCTTCATGCCCCTGGCCCTGCTCGCCCTTGCCGTGGGCGCCTTCGGCATCGGTACGACCGAGTTCGTGATGATGGGGCTGCTGCCCGACGTCGCGGACGACCTGAACATCTCGATACCCAGCGCCGGCCACCTGGTGTCGGCGTACGCGCTGGGCGTCGTCATCGGCGCCCCGCTGCTGGCCGCGGTCACCGCCAGGATGTCCCGGCGCACGGTCCTGATCGGCCTGATGGGGCTGTTCGTCGTGGGCAACGCCCTGTCGGCCCTCGCGCCCGACAACGGCTGGCTGCTGGCCGCCCGCTTCCTGAGCGGTCTGCCGCACGGCGCCTTCTTCGGCGTGGGCGCCGTCGTCGCGACGAACATGGTCGCCCCCGAACGCAAGGCGCGTTCGGTCTCGCTGATGTTCCTCGGCCTGACGGTCGCGAACGTCGCGGGCGTGCCGGTCGCGACCCTGATGGGCCAGCACCTCGGCTGGCGGGCGACCTTCCTCGGCGTCAGCGCCATCGGCCTGGCGGCGATCGCCGCGCTCGCGTTCCTCATCCCGCACGACCACGAGCACACCACCGCGAGGGGCCTGCGCGGTGAACTCGCCGCCCTGCGCTCCCTGCCGGTCTGGCTGTCGCTCGGCACGACCGTCGCGGGCTTCGGAGCGCTCTTCGCCGCCTACAGCTACATCACGCCGATGCTCACGGACGCCGCCGGCTACGCCGACGCCAGCGTCACCCTGCTGCTGGCGCTGTTCGGCGTCGGCGCGACCGCGGGCAACCTGCTGGGCGGACGCCTGGCCGACCACTCCCTGCGGGGCACGCTGTTCGGCGGCCTCACCGCGCTGGTGGCGGTACTGGCGCTGTTCCCGCTGCTGATGCGCACGGAGCTCACGGCCGCCGTGGCCGTGACCCTGCTCGGCATGGCGGCCTTCGCCACCGGCTCCCCGCTCCAGCTGATGGTCATGGAGAAGGCCTCTTCGGCCCCGTCCCTGGCCTCCTCGGCCAACCAGGCCGCCTTCAACCTGGCCAATGCCGGCGGCGCCTGGATCGGCGGCCTCGCGCTGGCCGCGGGCTTCGGCGTCACCTCCCCGGCCCTGGCCGGTGTGGCCCTGGCCGTCCTCGGTCTGGCCGTGGCGTCGCTGGCCTACGCGGTGGACCGGCGCCGGGCCCCGGTCGCCGGGCGCGAGCGGATCGTGGCGAGCCACGTCCCGCAGGAGGCCCGAGCGGTGCACCACTGACGGCTCCCGGCACACGGCAGCACACGGGATCAGATCCCGCGTGCTGCCGTTTCCGTTGACCGGGGTACGAGACGGGCGCGCTGTCCGACCGCCTCTGCCTGACGGCTCGTCAGTGCGCTGACCAGGTCGTCCAGTCCGTCGAACCGCCCGTCGAAGTCGTCGGAGTCTGTGGGCGGGTCCCCGGCCGGCCGGTGGACGTAGGCGGTGCGCATGCCGACCGCCCGCGCGCCGCGCAGGTCCCAGGCGTGGGCGGCGACCATCAGCACCCGTTCGGGTGGGCATCCGGCGCTGTCGAGCGCGAGCCGGTAGACCTCCGGCGCCGGCTTGTAGGCCGCGACCGCCTCGGCGGACAGAGCTGGATGCCAGCGCAGCCCGGCGTGCGCGTTGAGGTGGAGCAGGGCCGTACGGCCGGCGTTGGACAGCCCCATCACGGGGTATCGCCGCGAGAGCCGCTCCAGCCCGGCGGCGGAGTCGTCCCAGGCGGGCAGCCGCCGCCCCGCCGTGGCGAGCCGCGCGACGGCCCCCGGGTCGGTCACCCCGGCGTGCCGGGCCACCAGCCGGGCGGCCTCGGCGTCGAGCACCTCCGTGCTCACGTACGGGCGTTGCCCCTGGCGGACGCGTTCCTGCTCCTGCTCGCAGTACCGCCGCCACAGGGCGACGGGCCCGTCGGCGGCCGTCGGGCCGGACAGGCCGGTCGCTTCCCGTACCGCAGATCGAAGCCCGCCGGGCTCGTCGACCATGGTGCCCAGGACGTCGAAGACGACGACCTCGATGTCGTGGATCGCCGCCATCTGTTCTCCCGCACCGGTCGGTGTGTCACCGCTTGAGCAGGTGACGATGGTGACACCAGGTGTTGTTACCGGTCAAGGTGGTGACGGCGATTACTGCGGCTGGGTCGCGATCTGGATCAGGTTGCCGCAGGTGTCGTCGAAGACGGCCGTGGTGACGGGGCCCATCTCCAACGGCTCCTGGGTGAAGCGGACGCCGAGGCCGCTCAGGCGCTCGTACTCGGCCCGGACGTCGGTGACGGCGAACTGGGCGAGCGGGATGCCGTCGGCGGCGAGCGCGTCGCGGTAGGGCTTGACGGCCGGGTGGCCGGCGGGCTCCAGGAGCAGTTCCGTGCCGCCGGGCTCCTCGGGGGAGACGACCGTCAGCCAGCGGTCCGTCCCGCCCACCGGGACGTCGTGCTTCTTCACGAAGCCGAGGACCTCGGTGTAGAAGCGCAGGGCCTTGGCCTGGTCGTCGACGAAGACGCTGGTCAGCTGGATCCTCATGACGGGCTCTCTTCCGGTCCGGAGGGGTCGGGTGCCGGCCATCGCTCGGTGATCTGCCGGAGCGGGGCCGTGTTCAGGTCGTGGAACTTGCAGCGGCCCTCCCGCCTCGTCTCGACGAGCCCGGCGGCCTCCAGCACCGCGAGGTGCTGGGAGACCGCCTGACGCGAGATGCCGAGCCGGTGCTTCATGCTCAGCCGCGAGCAGATCTCGAACAGTGTCTGCCCGGACTGCTCGGCGAGCTCGTCGAGGATGGTGCGACGGGTGGGGTCGGCCAAGGCTTTGAAAAGGTCGTCGGCCACGACTCCAAGATAGGCAAGTATTCACTTGCCTATCAAGTCCTTCCGGCCCCTCCCGTCAGCCGGCCCCTCCCGTCAGCCGGACCCGCCCGTCGGAATGGCCCCGCCCGTCGGAATGGCCCCGCCCGTCGGAACGACTCCGCCCGTCAGAGCGGCGACTCCGCCCGTCAGAGCGACTCCCGCCATCCGTTCGTGATCGGCAGCCGTCGGTCCTTCCCGAAGCCCTTCGGGGAGATCTTCGTGCCCGGCGGGTACTGGCGCCGCTTGTACTCGGCCGTGTCGACCATGCGCAGCGTCTTCGCGACCAGCGCCGCGTCGAACCCGGCCGCCACGATCTCGTCGGCTCCCCGGTCCCGGTCGACGTACAGCTCCAGGATCGCGTCGAGCACCGGGTAGTCGGGCAGCGAGTCCGTGTCCACCTGGCCCGGGCGCAGTTCCGCGCTCGGGGGCTTGCTGATGGAGTTCTCGGGGATGGGCGGGGTCTGACCGCGTTCCCGGGCGGCCCGGTTGCGCCACTCGGCGAGGCGGAAGACCGACGTCTTGTAGACGTCCTTGATCGGGCCGTACGCCCCGACCGAGTCGCCGTAGAGCGTGGAGTAGCCGACCGCGAGCTCCGACTTGTTGCCGGGGGCCAGGACGATGTGGCCCTCCTGGTTGGAGATCGCCATGAGCAGCGTGCCGCGCAGACGCGACTGGAGGTTCTCCTCCGCCAGGCCCGTGAGTCCCAGCGAGCCCATGTAGGCGTCGAACATGGGCTCGATCGCGACCGTGCGGTAGTTCAGCCCCGTACGGCGGGCCAGTTCGGCCGCGTCGTCCTTGGAGTGGTCCGAGGAGTACTTCGACGGCATCGACACGCCGTACACGTTCTGCGCGCCCACCGCGTCGCACGCGATCGCCGCGACCAGCGCCGAGTCGATACCGCCCGACAGGCCGATCAGGACCGAGGTGAAGCCGTTCTTCGCGACGTACGCCCGCAGGCCGACGACCAGCGCGGAGTAGACCTCCTCGTCGTCCTCCAGACGGTCCGCGTAACCACCCGTGAGCTCGGGCTCGTACGCGGGCAGCGGCTCCTCGGAGAGCACCACGCGGTCGATGCGCAGACCGTCGTCGACCACGCCCGCCGGCGCGTCCGCCGACGCCGCCGGCAGGTCCAGGTCCAGGACCACGCAGCCCTCGGAGAACTGCGGCGCCCGCGCCACGACCTCGCCGTCCTTGTCGACGACGATCGAGTCGCCGTCGAACACCAGCTCGTCCTGGCCGCCGATCATCGCCAGGTACGCCGTGGTGCAGCCGGCCTCCTGGGCCCGCTTGCGGACCAGCTCCAGGCGCGTGTCGTCCTTGTTGCGCTCATAGGGGGAGGCGTTGATCGACACCAGCAGGCCCGCCTGCGCCGAACGGGCGGCGGGGACGCGGCCGCCGTCCTGCCAGAGGTCCTCGCAGATGGCCAGGGCGACGTCCACGCCGTGCACCCGCAGCACCGGCATGCTGTCGCCGGGCACGAAGTAGCGGAACTCGTCGAACACGCCGTAGTTCGGCAGGTGGTGCTTGGCGAAGTTGAGGACCACCTCGCCGCGGTGCAGCACCGCACCCGCGTTCTGCGGCGCGCCGGCCGGCTGGCCGTACTTCGGCTGGGCGGTGGCACTGCGGTCGAGGTAGCCGACGATCACCGGCAGCTCTCCGAAGCCCTCCTCGGCCAGGCGCGCGGCGAGAGAACGCAGCGCCGCGCGGGAGGCCTCCACGAAGGACGACCTGAGCGCCAGGTCCTCGACGGGATACCCGGTCAGCACCATCTCGGGGAACGCCACGAGATGCGCTCCCTGTTCGGCGGAGTGCCGGGTCCAGCGGACGATCGACTCGGTGTTCCCGGCGAGGTCGCCGACGCCGGCGTCGATCTGGTTCAGGGCGAGACGTAGTTGAGGCACGCCGCCCAGTGTAATCGTCAGTGCGACACAATGGGGTGGTGTGAGTCACCCCACACCACCCCATGTCCCCTCGCGGAGGTCAGCCGCGCCGGTACGACTCGACGTAGCCCTTCGCGGGTGAGCCCACGCCGGTGACGTCGTCGTAGCCCTTCACGGCCGCGAGCGAGCTGTCCTTGCCGAGACTGCGCACGGACGTGGTCAGACCGCCGGTGGCGTCGTAGCCGTTCACGAAGTCGACGCGAGCCACGGCGAGACCGGAGCCCGTCGGGTCGTCGGTGACGTCGTGGTAGACCTTCGAGCCGGCCTTGGCGTAGATCGCCGGGTTGGCGAAGCCGATCGCCTTGCCGCCGCGGGCCTCCTGCGCCAGCGCCTGGACGGCCGCGATCGTCGGGGCCGCGAGCGAGGTGCCGCCGATGCGGTACTCGCTGTACGCCTGCGACCTGCCGTCCGGCGAGGTCTGCGTTTGCCCGACCAGGAAGCCGGTGTTCGGGTCGGCGACCGCCGCGATGTCGGGCACGACCCGGTTGCCGTCCGCGCCGTTGGCCTCGGCCAGCGCGTCCGGCACCACGCCCTGCTGGTAGGAGGGCTCGGCGACGGTCCTGCTGGTGCCGCCGCCCGCGCCGGAGGTGAAGGAGCCGGGGAAGCCGGTCCAGCTCTTGCCGTCGGCCGACAGGTTCGCCTTGTCGGTGCCCCAGCCGGTCTCCCACAGGTACGTGTCGCCCTTGCCGACGGCCAGCGAGGTGCCGCCGACGGCGGTGACCCACGCCGAGTCGGCCGGGGAGTCGACCTGCTTCGTCCCGGAACTCGCGACCTCGTCGCCGTCGTCGCCGGAGGAGAAGTAGAAGCCGATGCCCTCGACCGCGCCCAGCTGGAAGACCTGGTCGTAGGCGACGGCGAGGTCCGGGGTCTGTGCGGCCTCCACCTCGCCCCAGGAGTTGGAGACGATGTCGGCCAGGCGGCTGTCGACGACCTTGCCGAGCGCGTCGAGCAGATCGCCGTCCGTGCAGGAGGCGGCGCCGACGTAGGTGACGTCCGCGGCCGGGGCGACCGCGTGCACCGCCTCGACGTCCAGGGTCTCCTCGCCGTACCAGCCGGAGGCCGAGCAGTCCTTGGTGTTCGTGTACTTCTCCGGCAGCACCTGGTGCAGCCGGCCGGTCTTCCACGCCGCGTCGCCGTTGCGCTTGGCGTACGTGCCGGCGTCGTAGGCGATCGTCGGAGAGGCGTACGCGTCCGTGATGGCGATCCGGACACCCTTGCCGGTGCGTGTGCCCGCGCCGTAGGCGGCCCGCAGCTGCTTGCCCGTGTAGCCCTTCACGACGTACGGGATCTTCTTGCCGTACGCGTCCGGGAGCGTGCTCGCGGTGTTCGAGCCGTAGTACGAGGAGAACGGCCCGGCATTGCGGAACACGGTGTCCGGCGGCGGCAGTTGATCGTCGTGCGTGGCCATGTGCGGCGCGTTGTCCAGCCCGGTCACCGTCAGGACGGCGTCGGCCAGGCCCTCCGGTACGGAGGCGGTGCTCGCCGGGGCGCGGTACGTCTTCGAGCCCTTGGCGAAGTTGTGCAGCTGCGTGCCGAACGCCTCTTCGGCGGCGGCCACGTCACCGCTGACGGAGACGTAGTGCCGGGTGACGCCGGTGACCTTCAGGCCCGACGCCGTCAGCCAGGACTTCACGGCCGCCACCTGGGCCCTGGTCGCACCGAAGCGGGCCTGCGCCTGCTTGGCCGTCAGGTACGTGCCGTACGAGGCCGAGCCCGGGTCGGAGACGGCCTGCGCGTAGGCGGCGAGGCCGGCGGCGTTCCTGCCGGCGAGGTAGACCCGGGCCGACACCCGGGCGCCGTCGGAGGTGGCGCCCCGGTCCGCGCGGGCCGTGGCCCACTCGGGGCGGGTCCCGGACAGCAGGTCACGGAGCGGGTGGCCGGCGGCGTGCGCCGCGGGCATGCCGAGCGCCAGCGCACCGGCGAGCATCGGCAGTGTCGCTGCCATGCTCACCCCGGCGCGCACCGAGGCGCGGTTGGATCTCATGGAACTCCCTGTGCGGTTCGTCGCGAGTGGATCACTCGACGGTCGCCACTCTCGCGATGAACCGTTCATGCAAGGGAATTGCGCAGCCCACGAAGCGCCCTACGCAGCTCAAGAAGAGCCCAAGAGACCGCCAGGCGGGGCGATTTGAGGCATACGTGCGCACCGCTGCTAGGAACGCGGTGCGGCTCCTCGCTCCTTGAGCATGTCCGCCATCAGCCGGATCTCCGACTGCTGCGCGTCCACCATGCCCTGCGCGAGCCGCTTCTCGACACCGACCACGCACCGGTCCGCGCAGCCCTCGGCCATGTGCACGCCGCCTTGGTGATGGTCCGTCATCAGCTGGAGGTAGAAGACCTCCGCCTGCTTCCCGCTGAGCTCTCCGAGCTTCTTCATCTCGGAGTTGGTCGCCATGCCGGGCATCAGCGCGCCGTCCTTGGCGGAGGCCGTGTCGCCCATGTCCATCCAGGTCATCGGCGGCTTCGAGGACACCTTGGGCAGGCCCCACAGGTCGAGCCAGCCGAGCAGCATGCCGCGCTGGTTGGCCTGCGTCTGCGCGATGTCGTAGGCCAGGCGACGCACCGCCTCGTCCTTGGTGCGGTCGCGCACGATGTACGACATCTCCACGGCCTGCTGGTGGTGCACCGCCATGTCCCGCGCGAACCCGGCGTCCGCGGAGTCGGCCGAGGGCGTCCTGCCGCCGCCGTCGTCCCCCGCGACGGCGTAGGTGATCGCACCGGCCGCGACGAGCGCCGTCGCCGCGGCCCCGGCGATCAGGCCGGCCTGCCTCACTTGGACAGCCCGTTCGTGCAGGCGGCACCCGGCTCGGGGGTCTGCTCGCCCTGGACGAACTTCTCGAAGAACTTGTCCACGTTCGGGTCGCTCGCGCCCGTGACCGTGCGCTGGTGACCCCACGCCGAGAGCATGATCGGGTCCTTCTGGTCGTCCATCGGGCTCATCAGCGTGTACGGCGTCTTCTTCACCTTCGCCGCGAGCGCGTCGACGTCGGACTTCTTCGCGGCGGCGTTGTACGTCACCCACACCGCGCCGTGCTCCAGCGAGTGCACGGCGTTGGTGTTCTTCACCGGCTCGGTGTAGACGTCGCCGTTGCAGTTCATCCAGACCGGGTTGTGGTCGCCGCCGACCGGAGGCTCGGAGGCGTACTTCACGGCCTTGGTGACGTGGTTGCGGGCCAGCTTGCCCTCCCAGGTCTTCACCCCGTCCTTGCCCGTCACGAATGTGCCCTTGCCGGAGGAGTCCTTCGCCGCCGCGGTGTCACTGGCCCCGTCGTCCTGGGACTGCACGAGCACGACACCGCCGACGACGAGCCCGGTCACGATCACGAGGCTGGCCGCGATCGTGAGGATCCGGTTGCGGCGCTCACGGGCCTGCTCGGCGCGCCGCATCTCCTCTATTCGAGCCTTGCGTGACGTGCTGGCCTTCTTGGCGGAGCCCATGAGGTGTCCTTCGTGGGAAAAGTGACGGTCGGGTGGGCTGATCGTAATGGGGGAGACGGGGCGCCTCGTAGAGCGGTCGCGGGAATGGGCCGAATCGATACGGCACCGACAGCAGGACGACAGCTCCGCCGCTCCCGGCGCCCCTCTCCCGCCGGATCATTTGTACCGGAGATTCCCATTACCTAGGCTGCCCGCATGCGGCTGCTGCGCTCCACCGACCTCGCCCTGCGGGTCCTGATGCGGCTCGCCGTCGCGGGCGGGCCGAGTCCGACGACCCGGGAGGTCGCGGCCGGCATGGACGTGCCGTACACCCACCTGGCGAAGGTCGTCGCCGAGCTCCAGCACATGGGCCTGCTCCAGGCCCGCCGCGGCCGGGGCGGCGGTCTCACCCTCACCGAGCAGGGCCGGACGGCCTCGGTCGGCGCCGTGGTCCGCGCCTTCGAGGGCGGGGGCGACGTCGTCGACTGCGAGGGCCCGACCCCGTGCCCCCTCAACTCCGCCTGCCGTCTGCGCGGCGCTTTGCGCCGGGCCCAGGAGGCGTTCTTCACCTCACTGGACCCGGTCACGGTGGAGGACATAGTGGCGGAGCCGACGGGCGCGCTGCTGCTGGGGATCTCGCGGGGCCCCGGCCCTCAGAACACCCTCTAGTACTCCGGTCCTGCTGGAGTACTAGGCCTGCCCCGCCAGCCACAGGTCCGGGCCGAACACCTCGTAGTGGATGTCGGCGGGGGCCACGCCCTTGGCGATCAGCTGGGTCCGCATCGCCCGCATGAACGGGAGCGGGCCGCACAGGTACGCGCGCGTGCCCGGAGCGAGTGTCACGCCGGTGAGGTCGGCCAGGCCGGTGCGGGCGCCCGAGGGGGCGTCCTGCTCGTACCAGAGGTGGACGGCAGCGTCCGGGAGCTTGGCCGCCCAGGCCTCGTGGTCGGCGCGCAGGGCGTGGGTCGCGGGGGAGCGGTCGGCGTGCACGACGGTGACGGGGGCGCGGTGCCCGGACTCGGCCAGGTGCGCCAGCATCGCGGTCATCGGAGTCACGCCGATGCCCGCCGAGGCCAGCAGCAGGGGAGTGTCGGGGCCGGCGTCCAGGACCAGGTCGCCGTACGGCTCGGACAGCTCCAGGACGTCGCCCACCTGCACGCGCGCGTGCAGGCGGCCTGAGACCTCGCCGTCGGGAGCGCCGGGCTCGCGCACGCGTTTCACACTGATCTGCCGCAGGTCCGGGCCGGGAGCCCCGGAGAGGCTGTACTGCCGTATCTGCCGGGCCCCGTCGGCGAGGGCGACGCGGACGGAGACATACTGGCCGGCCAGGAAGTCCCGCACCGGGCCGCCGTCGGCCGGCCGCAGCCGGAACGTGGCCACGTCGTCGGTCTCGGTGACCCGTTCGACGACCTCCCAGGCCCGCCAGGTGGGCCCGCCGCGCTCCTCGCGCAGTCGCCGCTCCACGGCGATCAGCGCGTTCGCCATCAGCCAGTAGACCTCGTCCCAGGCGGCGGCGACCTCGGGTGTGACCGCGTCGCCCAGCACCTCGGCGATGGCCGCGAACAGGTGCTCGTGGACGATGCCGTACTGCTCCGGCGTGACGCCGAGCGAGGCGTGCTTGTGGGCGATGCGGTGCAGCATGGCGTCGGGCCGCTGCTCCGGGCGGTCCAGCAGGTGTGTGGCGAAGGCGGCGACGGAACCGGCCAGAGCCTGCCGCTGGGTGCCGGAGGCCTGGTTGCCCCGGTTGAACAAGTCGCGCAGCAGCTCCGGGTGGGCCGCGAACAGCCCGGCGTAGAAGCGCTCGGTGATCGTGCCGAGGGCCGCGCCGACGGCGGGGAGTGTGGCGCGGACGGTGGCGGCGGACTGTTCGGACAGCATCGGGGGCTCCTCAGGGCTCGACTGTACGCACGCTATTTAAAGTTGCATATGAGATGCAAATTAAGCGCGTGGCGCAGCGCAGGGAACCGGCCGTTACGGATGCCGGTGCGAGCAGGCACTATGGGCGGCAGAGCAGTCCACCTGCCGTACGTGAGGCGTTCTCCCCCGGGCCGGCCGGGCGATCATGGTCCGCAACGCGTACGAAATGGAGGTGTGGTGGGATGCTCAGGTGCCCGACCGCCTCCCGTGGTACGGAAGAGAAGGCGGCCTGACCAGCAAGGATGGGGAAGCGGAAGATGGACAAGCAGCAGGAGTTCGTGCTCCGGACGTTGGAGGAGCGCGACATCCGGTTCGTACGCCTGTGGTTCACGGACGTGCTGGGCTTCCTCAAGTCCGTCGCCGTGGCCCCGGCCGAACTGGAGCAGGCCTTCGACGAGGGCATCGGCTTCGACGGCTCCGCGATCGAGGGCTTCGCCCGGGTCTACGAGTCCGACATGATCGCCAAGCCGGACCCCTCGACCTTCCAGATCCTGCCCTGGCGTGCGGAGGCCCCCGGCACGGCGCGCATGTTCTGCGACATCCTCATGCCGGACGGCTCCCCGTCCTTCGCCGACCCGCGCTACGTGCTCAAGCGCGCCCTGGCCCGCACCTCCGACCTGGGTTTCACCTTCTACACCCACCCGGAGATCGAGTTCTTCCTGCTGAAGGACCGCCCGCTGGACGGCTCCCGCCCCACCCCGGCCGACAACTCCGGCTACTTCGACCACACCCCGACCAACGTCGGCATGGACTTCCGCCGCCAGGCCATCACCATGCTGGAGTCCATGGGCATCTCGGTGGAGTTCTCCCACCACGAGGGCGCGCCGGGCCAGCAGGAGATCGACCTCCGCTACGCCGACGCGCTGTCCACGGCCGACAACGTCATGACGTTCCGCCTGGTCATGAAGCAGGTGGCCTTGGAGCAGGGTGTGCACGCGACGTTCATGCCGAAGCCGTTCTCGGAGCACCCGGGCTCCGGCATGCACACCCACCTCTCCCTCTTCGAGGGCGACCGCAACGCGTTCTACGAGTCGGGCTCGGAGTACCAGCTCTCCAAGGTCGGCCGCTCCTTCATCGCGGGCCTGCTGCGGCACGCGGCGGAGATCTCCGCGGTCACCAACCAGTGGGTGAACTCCTACAAGCGCATCTGGGGAGGCGCGGAGCGCACGGCCGGTGCGGGCGGCGAGGCCCCCTCGTACATCTGCTGGGGCCACAACAACCGCTCGGCGCTGGTCCGGGTCCCCATGTACAAGCCCGGCAAGACGGGCTCGGCCCGGGTGGAGGTCCGCTCCCTCGACTCCGGCGCCAACCCGTACCTGGCGTACGCGCTGCTGCTGGCCGCCGGCCTCAAGGGCATCGAGGAGGGCTACGAACTCCCGCCGGGCGCCGAGGACGACGTCTGGGCCCTGTCCGACGCGGAGCGCCGCGCCATGGGCATCGAGCCGCTCCCGCAGAACCTCGGCGAGGCGCTGACCCTGATGGAACGCAGCGACCTCGTCGCCGAGACCCTCGGCGAGCACGTCTTCGACTTCTTCCTGCGCAACAAGCGGCAGGAGTGGGAGGAGTACCGGTCCGAGGTCACGGCGTTCGAGCTGCGGAAGAACCTTCCGGCGCTGTAGGCGCAGGTCAGGGTGGGCTTTCCGCAGATGCGGTGGATGGGGTCGACGGTCGCGCACCGTCGGCCCTGTCGCGTTTACTGGTCCTGGGCCGTCTCTGGGCCGTCGCAGTGCTAAACCTCAGCCCCAAGCCGTCTCCGACCGCAGTCCGAATTATTCGATTTCGCTGACAGCTGCGGTTTGTTGCTGGTATGAAGTCCACCGTGGCTTTGAGTGCGTATGAACGGAAGGCACGCCTTACCCCGGGCATGCTAGGGATTGCGCCTGTCACCATCACTCTCGTTGCGCTCGGCCTGAAGGCTTACCCAGCTGTGCCTGTAGCGCTTGGGGTACTCTCCGTTACGGTTGGTGGCTATGCGCTGTCGGTCCTGGTAGGCAACGCAGGGCGGCGAGCCCAGGACCGCATGTACGAGCGATGGGGCGGCCGACCTACGACGCAGCTGCTGCGCACCCGCGATGAGAGCAGTAACCCAAGACAGCGAGACATCTGGCGGCAGGCGATCGAAGAGGTCACCGGAGTGCAGTTGCTGAGTAAGCGGCGGGAAGCGGCAAATTCTGTGGCCGCTGATCACGCCATCGAAGCCGCCACCGATCAGGTGCGTTACCTCGGCCAAGACCCTCGCTTTCCGATGGTGGCCAATGAGAACGCCGCATACGGCTTTGAGCGCAACATGTGGGGATTCCGCTGGGTGGGTCGCTATGTGGCCCTAGTTTGCTTGGCAGTCATCGGGTTGACCTGTCTCTTGGCGAGGTATACCTCCTTCCATGTGTCCGCAGGAGCTGCAATTAGCGGTGCCGTAATCAATGTCATGATCTTGACCGGGTGGTGCCTCTTTCCGTCTGAGGAACGAGCGAAGGAGGCAGGGTTCCGCTACGCCCGCCAGTTGTTGCATGCGGTTACTCAGGTCAGTCGGACCGAATCGTCAAGCGCCACAGAGGAAACGCAGGAGGATTCCTAGGAGATGTCCCACGTAAAGTCTTTCGCTATCGGCAACGGTGATATGTATTACATCCGCCACGGTAGCGACAACTTCACTATTATCGACTGCTCGCTCCCACCGGAGCGGATTGGCAGCATCCTGGCGGAGATCTCCACGCAGTCAGAAGACAAGGGTATTACGCGCTTTGTCTCGACGCATCCTGACCAGGATCACATCGGTGGTCTCGTTGAACTGGATGACCATGTCGGTCTCCATAACTTCTACTGCGTGAAGAACGCTGCAACCAAGAAGGACCCGACTGCGGACTTCAAGCGCTACTGCTCGCTGCGCGACGACACCACGAAAGCTTTCTATCTCTACAAAGACTGCACGCGCCGCTGGATGAATCAGAGCAGCGAAAATCGGGGTTCGGCCGGGCTGAACGTGCTGTGGCCGATAACGTCAGATCCCGACTTCAAGAGCGCCCTTGCTGACGCGGCTGCTGGCATGACGCCCAATAACATCTCCTGCATTCTGCAGTACACGGTTGTGGATGGGCCGCGGATGCTATGGATGGGTGATCTCGAAACGGACTTCATGGAGAAGATCGAAGACAAGGTGGACATACCGAAAGTGGATGTCCTGTTCGCGCCGCATCACGGTCGCACGTCGGGCAAGGTGCCGCGGGCGTGGCTAGAACTCATGGATCCAGGGCTGGTGGTGATCGGTGAAGCCCCCTCGGAGTATCTCCATTACTACGCGGGCTATAACACCATGACCCAGAATTCTTGTGGCGACATCTTGTTCGTGACAGGCGACAAAAAGGTGCACATCTATGTCGCTGATAACGCCTACAGCGTCAACTTCCTTGATGACGAAGGTCTTGATCACGAGGATGGTCTCTACTACATCGGCACTCTCGGATGTCACGAGAGGTAAAGTTGCAACTCATGATTGAGAAGGCGCGCCGGATTGCGCCTCGGTGCATGGCAGCCGCTCCTTCATCGGCACGGTGCGTCGGTGTCAGGTAGGAGAGTCACTCCGGGATAACCGATTCTCTTGTTCAGATATCCCGGAGATCTGGCACCTTCTGTTCTTCTTCTGTCTTGCGGTGAAATCAAGGCGACGTAGGTGCTTGGTACAGGTTGTCTACGGCGTTCCGAGCGCGCGCGTCGCTGCTCGGCATGAGATGGGTGTAAACCCTCAGGGTGAACCCGGGATCGTTGTGTCCGAGGTAGTGGCTCAGGGCCTTTATGTTCTCGCCGGCGTCCAGCAGGACCGAGGCGTAGAAGTGCCTGAGGGCGTGCATGCCGTGTTCGCGGGCGGCCTGATGGCGCTCGCCTGGCTTTGGCTGAGGGATCACCCCGGCCGCGACAAGGGCGACTTTCCATGCGCGGTCGTTGAAGTCGGTTCGCCGAACCGCGCCCGCGCCGTCGAGGCGAGTGAACAGCAGGCGCTTCGTGACGGGGGGACCGTCCACCCGGAGCCAGGGCAGGGTGATCTCTACCGGGGGGAACGCCTCGATGTGCTGCTTGAGCAGGTGCGCCACGCAGTCCGGCAAGGGGACGTCGCGGATCTTGTTTCGCTTCGGCGGGGCGAAGACGAGACCGTCTTTCGTCACCTTCACCTGGTTCGCGACGTGCAGCCAGCCAGAGTCGAAGCCGATTGCGTCGACGGGCAACCCGAAGATCTCCCCTTGCCGGAGTCCGCATCCGCCTCCGAGGTCGACCATCGCGCGGTAGCGCTCCGGCAGGGCCGCCCGCACGGCGAAGACGCGCTCTGCGCTCCACGGCACTACGCGGCCACTTCCCGCAGCAGGTGGACGCACCGATTGCGCGTGGCACGGGTTCTTCGACAGGTGGCCATCGTCCACCGCCGCGTTGAGAACCGTCGACACGTTGTTGTAGATCACGCGCCGGTACGACGACGCAGGGACGGCCCGTTCCAGTTCGCTGAGCCAATCCCGGATGTGTTCCGGCTTGAACGAGCCGAGAGGCCGCGGCCCCAGGTAGGGGATGGCGTGACCGCGAATCGCAGACTCCACCGACTCTCGTGTGGTCATGTCGGTGGTCTGCGTGCTCAGCCACTTCTCGGCGTACTGCCGGAACGTCACGCGGCTCGCGGCCGGGTCCACGTACTGCCCCCGGGACATGTCCGCCTCGATGTGGGCGAGCCACTGATCGGCCAGTCGCTTCTGCCCGTCCGGGAACGACTTGCTCTTCTCGGTGCCGTCCGGGCCGATGTAGCGGGCGCGGTAGCGCATCCCCGTGCCGTAGCGGTCCGTGCGTACGCGGCGGGGCTTGCCGGCCGCATCGGGTTCGGTCTTGTACCACCGGTCTTGGATGTGGCCTGCCATCAGGCAGTGGTCCTCTCGACATGCGGCAGGGAGAGCCGCGCGGGCGGCTCTCCCTGCTGTGTGGTGGGTGTTCGGTTAGGCGGCGGTGGCGTCGGCGTGCTTGCGCTGGTCGACGTAGGCCCGTACGTCGGCGGGGTCGTAGCGGAGGTGTTTGCCGATACGGAAGCCCGGCGGGCCGGTGCGCTTCTTGCGCCACTGGTAGACGGTCTCCAGGGGTACCTCGAACATCTCGGCGATGTCGTCGGGGGTGAGGTACCGGTCAGGGAGGCCACCGCGGAGAGTGGCGCGGGGGTCGAGGTCTCTCGGCTTTGCCATAGGAGCTCCAGGGCGCGGGCGTGGCCGTGTCTGTCCGAAGTGCGGATTTCTGCGTCATTGCGTCATCAGCGTCATTCGGGCTGATGACCTGCGGCTTTGCGTGACGCAGTGAAGTGGGGGTGCGTCACCGGGGCGTCATACGCTGCGTCATCGGGTGACGCAGATGACGCAGGATGACGCAGAGATGGCCGTCTGCGTCATGCCGCTAGCTGCAGGTCAGGGGCCGTTTCTCGGCCTGTATGACGCAGATGACGCAGGGTTCCTCCCCTTGGGACAAGGGAGGGGGTGGTGTCTGTTGTGGTGCGGTGCTGCTTCAAGCGTGAGGAGCGAGCCGCTCGCGCGGCGCGTCCCTTGCAGGGCGGCTGTCGCCGCCGAACAGCAAGAAGAGCACGCCCGGCAGTGGCCGGTGGTGCTCTTCTTGCTTGTCGGGCGACCGCGGGGGGCGGGTCAGAACATCTGCTTCTCCTGGTGGGGCTGTGGTGTCTGCAGGTGGGTCATTTCGAGGTAGCGGCCCTCGCTGGTGCGGCCCGATTCGATCAAGACTCCGCGGGCGGCGAGGGTGGGCTGGAGGCGCTTGAGCCGGTCGGAGAGGACCTTGCCCGTGGTCGGCCAGCCCTTGGGCAGGGGCCGCATGTCGTCGCCGCTGTAGAGGCGGCTGAGGCAGTTCAGCCACTCCGTGGAGGTCATCCGCTGCTCGCCGCCCGGTTCGATGGTCTCGGCGTGCTTGAGGACGGTCTGCGCGAGCAGGTCGCCCTCAATGACGTCGTCGTTGAGGTCGTCGAGGCTGCGCCGGTAGGCGGCGAGTGCTCCCAGGCCGGTTGCGGCGTCGAGCTGGGCGCATAGGTGCGCGAAGTCCGCCATCCGCAGATCGGTCGGGGTCTCTGCCTCAGCCGCGCGGACCTTGACCGTGAGGTCGAGCAGGGATCCGAGGATGACGGGCAGGGCTTCGGCGTACTCCGCCCACAGCTCCGCCTCTGTGCGCCGGACGCGGGGGCGTTCCATGCGCAGTGGCAGGAGGCGTTCGGCGAGGTCGGGGCGGATGACGCCGACGTCGATGCCGGTCAGGAGCATGGGGCGGCGGTAGCGGGCGCGGACCACGTCGCCGTCGGTGTACAGGGCGCGCTTGACGTTCTCGGCGCCGGTGACGATGCAGCACATCGCGTCTGACAGGTCCGGGGTCATGTGGGAGAGGTTGTCCAGGGCGGTTACCCATCCGGCGGCCACGGCCGCGATCAGGTTCTCCTCGTCCTTCGGTGCGCGGCGCAGGTCGCCGCTCATGCCCTCGATGATCCGCACGAGCATCCGCCCGCCCGTGGACTTGCCGGCGCCCTGCGGACCGGTGAGGAACGGCGCGGGCACGGGCACGGACGGACCGAGACAGCCGACCAGCCAGGCGATGGCCAGGCACTCGGTCTCGGCACCGGCGAAGTTGCACAGCCTCAACAGGGCGTCGATGCCCTTGCCCTCAGTGTCCTTGACCGGCAGGGGCAGCTCGCCCGTGAGCTGGGTGCGGCGCCAGCAGACTTCCCGCGGGTCGGGGATGGCGATGTCCCACCCGGTGGGGTGGATACGGACGGACTGCCCGTCGGTGCGGCCCAGGTCCAGCCACGTCGCTCCGTCGAACCCGGGCGCCACGCGGATGTGGACGGGCTGCACGTCCTCGGTCAGCGCAAGGGCCTCGATCAAGTCCAACGCCTCCTTGAGCGCCGTGCCGTTGAACACGCCCAGTCCGTCACGGTAGAGACCGACCATGAGTTCCTGGCGGTGGCTTCCCGTCGTGCCCTGCGAGCGGATCGGACGGGCCACGGGGTGGCCGTTCTTCTGCGCGTACACGGTCCCGTCGGCGGTGCGGAAGTACCGGAAGTTGGCCTGTGCGTAGTCGGTGATGACCTCACGGGCCGGGGCCTTGTCGTCGTCGGACATGCTCACAGTCCCAACCTGGTGCGGGCGTTGGTCCACGCGTCGGTGCAGTGCCGCAGCGTCTCGCCCTTGGCCTGAGCAGCGGCGAACAGCCGCGCCACGTGCGCCTCGGTGAGGCAGCCGCACCGGCCGTGCGTGGAGAGCACGGCCAGGAACGTGCGGTAGACGGTGGCGTGGACCGCGCTGCGGGCCTCGGTGATGCGCTGCTCCGCTATGGCGATGCCGCGCTCGATGTAGGCGGGCGTGCGGTGAGGGCACTCCGCCTCCCCGGCCGGTGCGGGGACAGTGAGGCCGTGAGGCGCCGGCCGGGCCGGGGAGGGCTCCTTCACGGCCAGCGCGCGGACGGTGTCGGGCAGGGCGGTCATGGTGCCGGTGCCGGGGCCGAGGTAGCGGGCGTAGGACATGGTCGACTTGATGTCGACGCCGGGCCGCACCGCGTTATGCGACGACATGACGCCCTGGTAGATCCAGTGCTCACCGCGGGTCGTCGCCACGGTCCGGGTGGGAGGCAGGGCGGTGCGGGCCCATGCGACGGCCGCCGCGTTGTCGAGGTCGACCACGGTCAGTCCTGCGGCGCCGGGATGGTAGGCGACGCAGACGGCCCGCCGCCACGCGGTCATCCAGGCCGGGGAGGTGAGCACGTCCGGATCGGTGGTGGCGGCGGCCCACGCGTGACAAGGCGCCGGGCAGACGCAGGCGCCCGCGCTTTTCATGTTCGGCCGACCGCCGCACGCGTTGTTCGCGCACTGCGGGCAGTTGCCGAACGGGGCCTTCCCCGCGCGCAGGGGCAGCACCGGCACACCGGTAGCGGCCAGCGTCAGCGCGGTCCGCAGGGGTTCGGGCAGCGCGCTCATGCCGCCGCGCCCTCGCCGGATCAGGGTCGGTTGCGTCATGCTGGATGACCTCCACAGGTCTGTTGGTGGCAGGTGGGCAAGGGCGGCCCCGGTCTTTGGCGAGAGGGGGCCGCCCTTGGCACATCTAGAAGGGCGGTTCGTCGCTGTAGTGGGTCGAGGTTCGGCGAAACCAGCGGGGCAGGGGCAGCAGGACCCAACGGCGGGTGCCGTCCCAGCAGATGCAGGGCTCCCAATCGGTGCCCGCGTACTCGCCGGTCTCGGGGTCGCCGTAGTCTCGGCTGATCCCGCCGTCGCCGTCGCACAGGGGACACTTCGGGTCGGGAGTGTCGGTGAGGACGACAGCCCGGCGGGGCCAGCGGATGAGCTGGACACGCAGTCGCATCGCCGTTCTCCTCAGCCGTGGAAGTGGTTGCGCTTGAAGACGGCTTTGCGGATGTGGACCGTGGTCCCGCCGCCCTGGTGGCTGCTTCCGCTGAACACCTGCAGAGCGATCCAGCCGCCGAAGATGACGGCGGCGAGGGTGATGAGCTGGGTGATGAGTGCGGTCAGGGCGGTGATGAACGTGGTGAGCAGCAGCAAGCCGCCGCACACCGCGAGGAACCCGACACCCCCGAGGGCGACGTTCACCGCCGTTCGGGAGACAGCCGGTTTGGCGACGACCGGTTCGGGCTTGGTGGGTTCGATGGCGTAGCCGGTGACTACCCGCCCGTCCGGGAGGACGACGCTCGTGACGGCCGGAACGGCGTGCGGCTGGACGGGGAGGAACGACACGGCCGGCGGGTGCACGGCGATGGGATGCGGCTGGTGGACTTCGACGGCCACGGGCGGCTCGGGGTGGGCCACGGGGGATCCCTCCGGAATGGCGGCGGGCCCGCGCCAGGGTGGCGGCGCGGGCCCGTGCGGGTGAGTGTCAGGGGGATGTCAGACGACGGTGTCAGGAGCGCGTGACACCGCGTCTGCCTAGGGGTTTGGGTGTCAGGCAGCCGTGACGCTGTCAGGCGTCACGCGGCCGTCAGGGCGGGGACGATGCGCCACCGGCCGGTGGTGTTCGTCGGCTCCAGACGGCCCTCCAGGGCGGCCTCCTTGAGTCGCGCGGAGACCCACGGGCGGGAGAGGTTGTTCCGGTCGCACCAGTCCATGAAGTCCTTGGGGCCGACGACCATGTGCCCGGCCCGCTCGAACTCCTCCAGCGCCTGAGCGAACAGGCGCCGGGCCTCCTCCGGCGACGGCTTGCGGCCGCTCTCCTGCCCGAAGATCGGGGCGTCGTCGCCCGGTTCATCGTCGGGGAGTTCGGCTTCGGGGTCGATGTCGGCGTCCTCGGGGTCGACCCGCGGCCCGTAGCTGGTGTCGTCCATGTCGTCCTCGTCGGGGGCGGCGTGCGCGGCTGGGGTGCCGCCGGGGGTGGGGCGGCCGGTGTAGGCGTTTCCGGCGACGCTGGAGGCGGCGCCGGCGGTGATGGGGTCGGCGGTGGCGCCGTTGCGCTGCGCCCAGTCGGCGAGGACTTCCATGAGGGAGACGGCGTTGGGGCCGAAGCCCCAGGTGCGTCCGGGTGAGGCGTAACGGGTCTCGTCGATGCCGGGGGTGACGAGGTAGCAGTAGCCGGGGCGGCGGTTGCCCCAGGCGCCAGGGTGGGCGCCGGCGTCCAGCACCGTGTCCGGCAGGGAGAACGACTCGTCGCGCGGGTCACAGCCGAGCGCGATCACGGACGGCAGCGAGGCGCGGGTGCTGGTGGACATCTGGTCGTAGGACGGCCGCTGGAGGGACACGACCAGCGAGACGCCTGCCGACCGGGCTTCCTGCGCGATGCCGGTGAACGCGTCGTCCCCGAGGTTGCGCAGCGTGCTGGCGGCCTCTTCCATCCAGGCCACCAGGTACGGCATGCCCGGGCAGCCGCACGCCCGGCCGTCCGCGCGGCAGGTGTGCGGGGGGTCGTGCTGCACCTGGGCCGCCGCGGGGACCCACTGGCGGTAGTTGTGCTGGCCCAGCCAGCGGGTCCGGGCGGGGATGACGGCCTGGATCGCTTCCACCATGACCTCGGTGGGGGTGCCGCCCTCGGCGGCCCAGTCGATGCCGGGCAGCAGGGGGCGGAAGTCCTGGAACATCTTCGGATCCGACAGCCACAGCAACACATCCCGCCGGGACAGGATCTCCGTCTGCAGGTTCAGGGCAGTCTCACCCTTGCCCGACCCGGTTCCGCCCGCGATGAGCACGTGGGTGCCGTTGCGGCCGGCGTCGGGGTCGCCGGGCAGCCACAGGAACATCGGGGAGCCGTCGTCGTAGCGGCCGATCACCAGCGGATCGGCAATCGAGCCGCCCAGGTTCGACGGACCCTCCCAGTACGCGGCCTCAGCGAGCATGTCCTCAGGCACGATGACCAGCTCGCCGCGACGGGAGGAGTCGGGGTCGGGCTGGTAGCGCACGGCGGAGGTGGGCAGGTCCAGCGCGGAGGCGATCCGGCCCAGGGCCTTGGACACGTCGTCGTTGGTCTGCTCACCGGCCTCCACCGCGAGCGGGGCGGTGACCCGGTTCGGCTCCACCTTGGCGTTGCCGATCTGCGCCCGCGCCAGGCCGACCTTCTCCAGCAGCCCCTTGTCCCCGCCCTCGGCGGTGGGAGCGTCGTTGCGGCGGAGGATCATGCGGATGTTCCACGACAGCGCCACCGCCGGGGCGCCCATCAGGTACAGGTCGGGCAGCGGGCCCGCGGTAGGCCCGGCCAGGCACGCGGCCGTGGTCCACGCCGACGCCGCGGCCACGGTGATGGCGGAGTGCAGGCGCCGCTGGGGAGTGGTGGCCTTTCCCATCCACCAGGTGGCGCCGGTGAGCCCGACGGAGGCGAGGGTCAGGCCGACCCCGGCCGCCGCGCTCTCGGCCCACTGGAGGCTGCCCAACCCGCCGGCGATCCCGATACCGGCGGCGGCCACCCACGGCGGCAGGTGCGGCATCGCGCGCTGCAGCAGGTAGCCGCCCACCCCGCCAGTGGCCTGGCCGGTAAAGAGACCGGGGCCGGTGTAGTCGGTGGTTCGGCCGTTGTCGGGGAAGTCCGTGTGCCGCACGCGGCTGTTGCTGTTCCTTGCCATGGGTTGACCTCCTTACTGCTGGGCCCAGTTCATGACGGGCTGTTGCGGCTTGCGGGCGCGGTGGCGCACGCGGTTGATCTCTTCCTCGAACTCCTGCTGGAACGTGGCGTAGCAGGCGGCGGCGTTCTTCGCGGCGCTGCGCAGGTCCTCGGCGGCGCGGTTCATCTTCCGGGCGACCTTCGCCGCGCGAATCCGGGAGCCGAATGCCCGGCCCTCGGGGTCCGGCACGGCCGCGAGCACACCCTTGAGGATCTCGGTTCCCATGGCGACCTCGATGGACAGGGTGACGGCCGCCGCTCGCAGGGTGTTGCAGTAGTTGCGCACCTGAGCCGGGGAGGTGAAGTCCGGGGCGGGAAGCAGGGCTTCGGCGTGCGGGCGGCGCCCGCTGGAGCCGCCTGCCTGCTTGGTGTTGTTCACGGTGACGTTGATCGGCGGGACGATCGAGCCGCCCAGGGCTCCGACGAACCCGCCGGCGGCGGCGCCGGCGTTGGCGAACTTGCCGGTCTTGGGGTCGTTCACGGGCCCGCGCGCACGACGCTGGCCGTTGGTGTTCTGCGCCATCAGACGATCTCTCCCTCAGGTCAGCGGGACGGGCGGATGATGAGCCAGGCGGTCTGCGTGGTGATCCAGATGAGCAGCCACAGCAGCGCGAGCGGTCCGGCGAGGGGGCCGAACCCGGCGGCCAGTGCGAGCCACACCGCGGCGAGCGTGGCGAGGGTGGCCAGGCCGATGCGCCAGGCGAGCGCGGTGCTGCGGGCATGGCGGCGGCGCTGCATGACCAGCAGCCACCCCAGCGGCACCGCCGCTACGGGGGCGATGACGAGGGAGGACCACCAGGCGATCACGTGCAGCAGCCCGGCCACCAGGAACGCGAGCACAGACAGGCCGGTCGGGGCGAGGGCCCGGCGGAACGTCCACAGGCCGCGGCCCACAAAGCCGAGGGCTTCACGGGTCAGGGAGGGGCGTTCGGGAACGACGATCACGAACGGGTCGGAGCGGCGGCCACGCTGGCGGGGGATGCGGACGGTGTGGATGCCCGCGGCCGTCTTCACGGAGCGGGTACGGGTACGGCTGGACACAGCGAAACTCCCGGTGAAGTCGAAAGGGGTTCAGGCGGCGCGCTGTTCGTCTTCGGGGTAGGCGCAGGGCACGCACATCCCGAGTGCGGCGGGGATGACGTATCCGGCGTCGTGGTGGCACTGCGGGCAGGTGCGGCGGGCGGCGTTGGCTTTGGCCAGGGCCGCCCAGCAGGCCGGGGTCATGGGCCGCACGGGTTGGGCCTGCTCGATGCGGTAGAGGTAGGCGACCAGCGGCCCCCGCCGGCGGCGGGGGCGTTCGAGCTGGGCGGCCACGTCCTGACCACCAGGCCGAAGCCCGCGGGCGCGCAGCTGCCGACGGGTGGCCAACCCGTCCGGCGCCAGGCGCCAGGGGTAGACCGGGACGGCGGCCATCAGCGACTCGCGATGGCCAGCTCAGCCCCGCCGTTGCCAGGGGTGCGGTGCTCGGCGTAGCGGGCGGAGACCCACCCCACCGACCAGCCGCACAGTTCGGCGGCGGCCCGCACCGGCAACCCGGCCTCGAACGCGGCCCGCACCATCTGGCGGGCGCGGTCCTCGGGGAGCTTGTCCGCGGCCGGTCCGGCGGCCAGCAGCGCGGCGCGTTCACGCTCGGCCCGCTCCTCGCGTTCGGCCCGTTCACGGCGCTCACGCTCGGCCCGCTCTCGCCGCTCCTTCTCGCGGCGCTCGGCCTCAGCGCGCTCACGGCGCTCACGCTCCAGCCGGAGCCGTTCACGCTCGCGTTCCGCGCGTTCACGCTCCTCGCGCTCGGCACGCTCGCGAGCTTGCGCCCGCTCCTGTTCCTCGCGCCGGGCCCGCTCTTCCTGTTCGGCCTGCAAGCGGGCCAACCGGGCCTCGTGTTCACGCTGTTCACGCGCCAGCATCGCGGCGTGCTCGCGCTCCTCACGGACCCGCTGCGCGGCAGCCTCACGCCGCTCTGCAGCCGCCTTCTCGCGCGCCTCACGCTCGGCTCGCTGCTTGTCCTCCAGCGCGCTGACGGCGGCGGCGATCGCGCGCCGGTAGGCAAGCCCGGTCTCGGCGGTGACGATCAGCAGCAGTGGTGCGACCGCGTGCACAGCCACGCCCACCAGGTCTTTGGCCAGCGCGGAATCTGCGACGTTCAGGGCCAGGGTCATGCAGCCGGTCATCCAGCGCAGCGCCACCGGCCACCATCCGCCATGCCCGCCGAGACGGGCCAGGGTGGCGTCCAGGCGGACCACGATGACCACGGCCGCGTCGACCACGAGCGGCAGGATCGGCGCCGTCCAGTCCCACTCATCCGGCGTGTGTTCCGCCGCGAGCGGGGTGACGGTGAGGACCGAGTACAGCATCGCGCCCGCCACGATCAGCCACGTACCGGCCGACAGCGCGCGCTCGGCTGAACGGATCTGAACGCCGTTCACGCGCCCACCTCCGCTCGTGAACGCACTCGGATCGCGGCGATCAGCAGCACCGGCGAGGACGGGTCGAAGGGAGTTTCGCTGTCCTCGGTCCACTGCCACTCAGCGTCCGGCACCGGCTCGAAGCCGAGCATGCTGAGCGCGTTCACGCGGTCCGTGAGCGTCGGTACCGGCCCGCCACGGCCGAAGGTGTACTCCGGCCACCGCGCGGTGGTGTTCATCAGCACCACGTACAGGTGCCATCGGCCCCGACGCGTCGACATCTGCGCCGTGAACTCGCCGGCCATTACGCCACCTCTCCCGGCACCGTGGTGCCGCGGTTGGTCAGCTCACGCCGCGCGGTCAGCACCTTGCGGCGGGCCCGCCGCAGCCGGCGCGTGTCCCACTCCGTCGCGGGCCGGTCGAGCAGGCTGATCTGCACGTCCAGCAACTCGACCTCCGCCACGATCAGCGGCGTCTCGCTGGCGATGGCGTCCAGCTCGGCAGTGGTCGGCTCGCGGTCGAAATCGTCGGCGGTAACAACCACCTGAACAGCACCGATGTGCTTCATGGGTCGTGGTTCCTCTCAGGGTGATACGGCCCAGACAGCGGCCCCGGTGTTCCTGCACCGGGGCCGCGCGCCGTTGAAGTCGGACGTTCCGGCTCCCCGCGCTCCCGCCCGTCGACCAGCCGCGTGAGGGCGGTCGACGGGCGAGAGAGGCAGCCGGCCGCAGCACTAGGCGCTGCGATGCCAGGAAGAGAGCGGACCGGGAATGTCGTACAGGCGCCGGCGGCCGGTCCAGGACGGCGGCGCCCATCGATGTCGTCGGTACACCGGGGTTCCTCTCAGTCGAGATCACTAGGGGTGAAGCACTGCAAGGGGGATCGCGTCCCCACTCTCCGGCCGTTGCTCGCGGTCACCGGGCCACCTCGCCAGTACGGGCCGAAGCCCTGTTCCACCTGGCCTTTTAGCGGGATTGCAGCGTCCCCGCCCCGTGCATGCGCGCAGCCCAAAGAAGGCCCCGCAGAGCGCTGCAGTCCTGGGACTGCGAGGCGCCTGAGAAGACCATGGCTCACAGTCCCAGGACTGTCAACAGTCCTGGGACTGTGTTTCACTGGTCGAAGTCGACGGGAGGTTCTGATGGCACCGAAGTGGCGGGAGCTCGCGGACCGGATCGCGGAGAAGATCCGGTCTGGCGAATACGCGCCTGGTGAGCAGTTGCCGCAGATCAGGGACTTGGTGGAGGCCGGTGAGGGCTCCAAGTCCACTGTTCACGCGGCCTACAAGGCGCTGGAAGCCGAGGGGCTGGTGACGTCTTCCCGCGGCCACGGCACGGTCGTACGCGACCGGCCGCCGCTCAAGCGGCTCGGAATCGAGCGGTACGACAAGGCCAAGTGGAGGGACGGCGACGAAGTCGCCTTCATCGCGGACCGGGTGGCGTCCGGCCGCGCCTACCGACGCAACGAACAGACGCAGACGGTCAGCAAGGTCCCTGCGCCACCGGTAGTGGCGGCAGCGCACGGCCTGCCAGAGGGAGCCGACGTCTACGCTCGCGCGCGACTGGTCAAGGAAGGAACACAGCCCACGCACACTCTGACCAGCTACTACCGCCCGGAACACGTTGAGGGCACGCGCATCGTGGACCCGACTCCGGGCCCGGCCGGCAGGGGCGGCGGGTTCCGCGTGCTGTACGACGCGGGCTACGAGATCGACCACATGCGAGAGACGCTGTTCGCCCGAGTCCCCACCACTGACGAAGTCCAGCTCCTGCAGCTCGCCCCGGGTGAGTGGGTCGTAGAGCTGCACCGAACGACGTTCACGGCCGACGGCACGGTGGTCGAATTTGCCCTGGGCGTGCACGCCGCCACACGCTTCTCATGGACGTACGACTTCAAGGTGCCTGACTCTGCAGCGGAAGGCGGAGGCAAAGAGTGATCTCGCAGCAGTCATGGGCGGATGCGCGACGACTCTGGGATTTCCAGCAGATGGGCCACGAGGTACGCCCGTGTTCGGTCGCCATCGGCCTGGGGAGCCATGACCTCGGGGTCGCCGACACCACGGCGGCCCTGTATCTGGACGGCATGGTTCCCCTGATCGTCTTCACGGGAGCGACCAGCCGAACCACCCGTGACCGGATGCCGCGCGGCGAAGCAGAGCACTACCGGGAGCGGGCCCTGGAACTCGGGGTGCCGGCGGATGCCATCCTTGTCGAACCGAACGCCCGGAACACCGGAGAGAACATCACGTTCTCGCGTGCGCTGCTTGCTGACCAGGATGTTGCAGTGTCGTCTGTCCTGCTCGTCTGCAAGCCGTACGAGGAGCGGCGAGCGTACGCAACGGCCCGGAAGCTTTGGCCCGATGTGGAGTGGATCTGTGCTTCCGCGCCGATGAGTTTTACGGAGTACATCGCCTCAATTGGTGACGAGCGCCTGGTCATTGACATGTTGGTCGGAGCGCAGCAGCGGCTCATGATCTACCCGGACGAAGGGTTCATGATTCGTCAGGAGATCTCGGCGGACGTTGAGACGGCGTATCGCCGTCTCGTTGCTGATGGGTTCACGAGTCGTCTCGTTCCGACGGCTGCGGCACGCGACTGAAACACCTTAGGGGCCGACCAGCGGCTAGGAACCGGCGTGCCGAGTCCTGGGTAAGCCGGAAACCCATGTCAGCGGACCATTCGCCATTGGTCCGTGGCCGGTCTTGATAACCGGATGATCCCATGCGCGTTACAAGCGGGACGAGCAGGAAAAGCCCTTCATCTGCTCGTACATTCAAGTCGGTGTTTCGTTGCATTACGTCAGATTACTTCTTGCTGTCCTTGGTGGGGTTGCTCTAGCTGCTGCTCGCGCTTGCGTTGCTCCACCCGCAGTGTTTCGACGTTCTCGGCCAGCCGTTCCAAGTTGACTGTCTCGTCCGCCTGATTGTAAGGAGCAATGGCCAAGTCGAAGGCGGTCACATGCTGCTCGATCGCGTCGGCGGTTTGCTGAAGATTGAATGCCCGCTCTCGGTACTTGAAGTAACCGGTCACGGCGGTCGTGAACGACACGAATGCGCCGAGACTGATCAGAATGGCCTTACCGGGTTGCGGCGGATCATAGATAGCCGCAGTGACCGACATCGTGACGGACGCGACGAATAGACTCCATTGAAAGAAGTTATGCACTCGTCGGTACCGCCGCGTCTCGCGCCGTAGCCGCTCTATCTCCTGCGGGATGGTCTCTCGATAGGAGTACTGCCGATCTCGCGCCGATCGAGACCCCGTAGCGGCTTCGAGTACGCGCCGCTCCTCCAATAGGTCAAGTTCAAGTTGCAGCGCTGCTATCGACTTAGGCGACTCCCCTTCAGGGTGCCCGGCATTTACACGTCGACCGATCGCGAACACTGTCAATAATAGGACAAGGACCACGCCACCAGCCAGGTTATACGGCAGCATGTTGAACCGACCCCAATTAATCGCATTGCTTACCGCGCCGCCAGCGATGAGCAGGAAGATGCCTGACATGGACCCGACGACTAGGGAACGCGCCATGCGTGCGCGACGTAACTGACTAGTGAGGGAAGCCGCCGAACGGCGGTAGGAAATGAGAAATTTCACGTACTTAGCATTGGGGCTCCCACCACTTAACTCATGGAAGGCTTGATCCAAATCATTCTGATCACTTTCGCGCCCTCTATCGTAGGCACGCTGCACCGCTTCATCAATGAGTGCCCGAACGGCATCTTCTGAGTGGGTCTTCTCCTCATCCCCGGAGGGATTCCTTTCGTCCCTCGCATATTCCACATCGGGCGCGTCCGATAGGGAGATCAGATTATCCAGGGAAGATTCGATCACAGCACCCCATGTGTGAGCAGATTCCGGGATGCTGCTATTTGGCGTGAGTCGATCGATAGAAACATCAGTCCATAGAGCCCCAGATCCATCGTCGTCACTAAGCCAAACGACGGCCCTGTTCAGGTCTTTGTAGTCGGGATAAATGAACCACGGAGTCAGCCAATCAACGTCCGTATCGAAGGCGGCGTCGACAAAAGCACGAACGTGTGCCCAGTTTAGGGGACCAGGGAAAGGAGATGTGGCATCCTCCGCCCTCAATTCGCGACCGCCATGCTTAAGATGTTCTAAAATCTCATAGACCCATGCACTGTGACGGCTACCCAGGTTGGAATCAGTGCTAGGTTCACCTGCTGAGTTCGTGCCCTCCTCGGGCTCATGTTCCTCGGCGGCCATACGGTCGTCCTCCTGTCGAGCCGGTTCTATTTCGTCGTAGTCATCGTTGAGGGAACTAATAACCCCGCGAGGAGATCGTCGGATTGTCGCAATGTCTCGCCCAAGAGACACCATGCTTGTCAAGGTCCAGGAAACTACCTCCCCCCATGTCGGGTTAGGCGAAGGAGGTAGATGGTCTGCAATCTGAACACCGGTCCACAGGCTCTCGCTGCCGTCAGCGTGGCTGCATCGGATCAGGGCGCCTTCCGGCTTGCGCCGGTACGGATGCACGAACCAAGGGTCAAGCCACTCCACGTTGGCGGCCGTGGCAGCGTCAAGGAAGTCGTCAACTATGCCCCAGTCGCGGAGGTCCTCAGGCATGGGCTTGAACGCGTCGTCATAGGCAAGTGATGGCTCACCGGTCTGTACTTCCAGGAGAATGGCAAATACCCACGGGGCGTACGGCATCAGGCCCCCGGCAAACTGATAGCGGCTGAGATAACGTCGTGCATATCCGAATCCCCCTGTGTCGACGATGGTCTGGTATTCGAGGAAATCCACCGAACCTCGACAGCTGCACTCCTACGTCCGTCAGAGACAAGACGTCCCATCGACACCACGCACGAGTGCCCTCTCGGGTCGTGGAAGGTTGCTCAATGATAGGTCGTCGATGACCAGTTGCGGCTGTTCTGAGAAGCTCGCGTGCCGGAGCCCCGACCACTCAAGGCTAAAGCGGCTTTCGCCCCGCTTCATAGGGAACTGCTTCTCCAGCGGCTACATCAATCATGCGCATCGGGTGGCCTCACGAGGAGCCAGGGCTCAACTACGCCCATGCCTCGTACCGGACGCTGCCACATTTCTTGCGCGGCGTACTTTCCCTCAATTTCTCCGTGAACATGCAGGGTGGACTCTGCAAGAAGCTGCTCGATCAAGGCGGCATCAGCCAGAACCGCATCTTTTGGTGCGATGCTAGATAGCCTTTCTGTGAGGATTACGGTTGGGCCCAGCATAATTCCTGCCGTTGTGTAAACCTGGCCGTAACAGAGGCCGATCCTGACTTCCGCCCTGAGGTCATCAAGCATCGTGGTCGTTTCGGATTCGGACAATAACAACGCTGTTTCGGCCCCGGCGGATGCTGTGGGAGTCACGAAGGTAACGTCACTGTTGCGTGTATGGAAGAACCTCGCGCCAGTGATAGTGGCTACCTGTTTGCACAGTCCCCTCACCCTCTCGATCAGGGAGACAAGTTCCGCTTCATTGAGCCTCCTCGAAATGCGGGCGAATCCAGGCATCTCGAGCATGCCGATCGCCATATTGCCCGGAGTGAAATCCGCTACTTCTTCTGGGCCTTCAAGGGCGGCTAGCCTTGTTTCCAGTGAAGCGCATTCGGCCTCAAACTTATCGGCCCGTGCTCTCGCTCGCTCGACTTCGCCCCTGAGGGCTGCCAACTCTCCATGGAGCTTCTCTTTTTGCTCCAGTAGTTCGTCGCGCTCCTCGATTACTTGCTCAAAGTGAAGTTCAGCGATGGCGTCTCGGTGCTGCACTTCACGCAGTTGTCGTTCGACGTCATCCAATAGCATTTGACGGTCCTGCAAGGCCTGAGTCAACACCTCGATCTGCATCAGGCTCTGCTGGGACTTCCGGTCCGCTTCGGCGAGTTGGAGTTGTGTCAGCCTGAGGAGGCTTGCAGGGTTCCCTTGCGCTTCTACCGCTGCGTGATGTTGATCGCGTAAGAGTTGCAGGGTTTCTTCTTTGATTGACTCACCCCGGTAGGTGGCCACGTCTCGCGCGAGATCCAGAATGAATTCCCAGGGTGGGAGTCGCGACCCATTTAAGTATCGGGATATAGCTCCCGCGTCGCGCGAACGGCGTGCAGCATATCGGCGGACTGAAATCTCTAGCCCGCTGAACAGCACGCGCAGGCTAGTTGCCAGCTTCGATGCCTCCACAGGCAGTTCACCATCGAGTGGCCTTAGGAGGGCGGGCAGGTTTTCGTCTGTCATTCGTCCCCCAAGACTCGTGTTGCCAACGGCTTGGCAACGTGTGCCACCTGGCGCAACGGTGCGCTGGCTCAAGAGTCTAGGGACACAACGCTCCGGTCTGTAGACGAAAGGTGTACCTCGTTGATCCCGATCCCTGGCGCCCGCTACCTGGCGGCAGTTCAGCGCGTAGCTATAGTGCTGATCTTGCTACCTCCCCTCCTGATCGTCACCGTGGCGTGCGTGCCCGCACTGCTGTTCCTTCCCTTCAGTCGAGCAGGGATTGATCGTGTAGCAATGCTCGTTGGGCGCCTCGTCTTCTGGACGCGTACTCTCCTTCAAGGCGTCCGCCCGCTTGCATGACATGCCGTGCGGTCAGTCACTCCGTCAACAAGTCTGGGCCGTCCCTGGGCCGTCGAAGGGCGGCCCACGGCGACCAACGACGACCAATCACGACTGCTCGGGGCCCGACTAGCGCTGGCTGGAGGTCGTCCGCGCGAGGTCGCTAAGGGGTCGCACCACTTCCTGCGCAACAAGCGGCAGGAGTGGGAGGAGTACCGCTCGGAGGTCACGGCGTTCGAGCTGCGGAAGAATCTTCCGGCGCTGTAAGGCGAGGCGACACGGCGGCCGTGCCGCTGCGGATTCGATGAGAGAGGGCTGTCGGTCGTGGACCGGCAGCCCTTTCGGATTGGCGGCGGTCTACCATCCAAGCCGCTTGATCGCCATCGATTCCTTGGACTTTCCCTGACGAGATCATAGGAGACTCAGGGGCGCATCGGCGACGCTAGAATGTCCTTGCCTCTTGTCGGTGCGCGGACGTCACGGGACGGGGGCAGGTGAATTGACGGCCCGGGAAGCGCCTCTGCAGCACGTGCCTATCATCGCGGAGCATGACACGTGGATAAGTGTCGATCCCATCATCGGCTGTCCTGCGAACTGTTCCTACTGCTATCTGGGGCCGATAGGGCTGAAGTCGCGTCCGCCGCAGCCGAGAGTTTCACCCGTACGGGCAGTGGAAATGCTCTGTGAGTACCTCGATGAAACCCGCAGCCATATGGGTGGTGACATTGATTCCACGCCAGTATGTCTGGGCAACTATACGGATATGCTACTGACCCCGGCCAATCAGGAGTATCTCCGCGCCTTTGCCGCCGAGCTGGCCGTCGCCGGCCTCTCGCGGCCGTTGGTGGTTGTGACGAAAGGGCGTATGCCGCGTACCCTCGCCCGGACCCTGGATGATCTGAACATTGCCATGGTGGTTTTCTGCTCGCAATCCTTTCACCGGACCACGCTGGAGTTGCGCACGGAAAAGGGGCCGGTCCTTGTCCCTGACATGACGTTCGATGCGGGAACGGAGTGCCGCGACATGAAGAACATCGCGATGGTGCACTTCTGGCGGCCTGTCGTGCGTAAGTCCGTGCCTTCCGCGGACTGGGCCGTCCGAGTCGTACGCCGGCTGAAGGATTCCGGCTATCGCTGTTCGGTTGCGATCGGTCTCTCCACGGGAGCCGGAATCGCCCAACAAGAACTCGTCCAGACAGGCTTGCTGGAAGGGCCCGCCGAAGCGTGCGACGAACTGTGGGACACGGAAGCCTGGCAGGACATCAACGCTGCGGCCGCTGCCGTGGGTTACCCGGTCTATCGAAGCACCTCGTGCGCCATTGCGCTTGCCACGGGCCGAGCAGAGGCCCTGGACGTATGGGACTGTCGGCGAGGTGCTGCCGAGCAGTGCTTGCCGTGCCACTGTCCAAAACCTCAGCGAGACCTCTGTCGATCTCGGATTCTCGAACCAGAGGTTGCGCAGGAGCACCTGGCTTGGATCGCCAACGAACTGCGAACCGACATGTCGGGCCTCGAGGTCTTACCCGGCCGCCGCGTCCGGACGGGCGCGAAGGTCCGGCAGTCGATGATCAGCCTGACACTGCACAAGTTTCAAATCGAACTGCTACCTGGATCCATTGCAGCCGAGCGGGCCTGGCTCGGGAGGTTCGGTAGGGAGAGCGGCGATGAATAGGTCTGGGACCCTGGTGTCGGAACTTCTGCCGACATGGCTGACGTGCGCCGCGAAGCGACTGCGGACCATTACCGGCTTTGTGACCGTGCACCCCAATGGTGGTGATCCGCGAACCCTCACGTTCTCGCGTTATGAGCATGTCGCGAGAGTCGCCTCCTTGGCTCTGCTGGTGGGGGAGAAGCGTAGGTTGCCCAGGTCGGAGGTGCTGCTTTTCTCCTGGCTGCACGACATCAATCGTTGGCCCTTCGCGCACAACGCCGAAAGGGATCACTTCGATGGAGCCGACGACATGGAGCGTTTCATCGAGGGGCGATTGCCGGAAGCGACCGTCAGTCAAGCGGCAGACATTGCACGCAAGCGTGTCTCGGAATTGAGTCCCGCCGCACGTGCAGTACTTCTGGCTGATATCGTCACGGGCTTCTTCGAGGACACCCTTTTCGCCGTCACTGGCCTGAATCTGTCACCGTCGGAACTTCCGGACGGTGCTCTCGACATGCTCCGCCTGCCGGTCGGGGATTACGCCTTTCTTGAGGAACTCCACCACCTCTACCTGCTGTTGAACCGAGAAGCGGACGTAGCCGGATACACCCGCGACTTGAACTCGCTCGTCTTCAGATCGGCGCGAAAGTTCCTGTCCGAACATGATTTCCTGAACACGGATCCACTTGAGAACGAAAGGTTTCGCAGTATCCGCTCAGTGCTGCGCCAAAGCTATCTTGAGCAGTATATTTTTCCACTGAACAACGAAAAAGTCTGCCATGGAGAGATGATCCGGCGGGTCCTCGTGGACCCGGTCGTCAGTCGACTGGGAGGGAACGCTGACGGTTGTCTGACCCAGTGGACCGAGGTCGACATGATCGCCTATGTGCTACGGGAAGGGCTGGTGGCCCAGGAAACAGTCAGAGCACTGGAACCGAGACTGGACTATATTTCCGACGTCGAGCCCGCCCGCTGCTTCGTCTAGGCGGGCCCCGCGGAATTGCCATGGAGCTCAGTTGTTGGCGCGACGCCAGGCGCTCAGATATTCTTGGTACACAAACTTCTGGGCGATGTTTCCGCGGAATGCGTACCGCTTCAAGGTCGCTCGAGCACCAATCCAGAGACCCCCTACCGTCGGTACCCCGGGCACGGCCGATGCGACGGAGGAAACCCCTTCGGCAAGCTGGGCCTCAAGAGGGGTGATGTCGACCGTGCTCAGCCCGAGCCGCTCGTTGAGCCGCTGGGTGACTTCCTCGATTCCACGTTGGAAACGAAGGGTGTCTTCCTCGGTCCTTATTCCACGAACCAGCTCACGGAGAGGGCCGGCCTTCGCCCGGTAACTCATGATGCGGTCACAGACCAGATCGATCCATTCCCGGTCGGTCCGCAGGCCGGCCTCTTCGGCATTCCATAGACGGCCTCCCACCAAGGGCAGTTCGAGGCGAAGCAGCTCGAGGTGGCGGGCACGCGAGGGTCCGGCGTTCTCGCTCAACCGGTCATGTATGCCCCTGATGAGCTTGATGACGTCCACGGCCGTCTCCTCATCCATGCCATCGGACAGGATCTGGCTGGTGACGGCGAAATCCCTGCGGAGCCCGTGGGGTTGATAAGCGTGACCAGTGACCGTGGCTCGGGCTTGGTAGCGGAGGGACCTCGCCAGTGCCGCGATGAAGTTCGAGGGCTCTACCGCACTCGGCATCAGGGGTCGGAACAGTTCGCCGATGGCCAGGGAGGCCGCCCGGGCCCATTCGCCGAGCCGATCGGGTTCGATTCCGTCAGTGGTCGGCACGCGGACCAAATGGTGAGGAATCTGCGTCTGATGGAAATCGTTCCATTGCAGGATTCTCCGCCGGAGACCGGGACGGCCTGCTGCCTCGGCCTCGTGATCACAATCCTCCATTGACCGCAGAAACGAGAGCATGGCGTCCACCCCGCGTGTCTGCAAAGTGGTGAGCACATCCGATTCGGCGGCGGCAAGGTGCTGCATCGAGTCGGCGGAAACCTGCACCGGTGTGACCAGCCTGAGTTCCAGCAAACGTCGTAAGAGGTAGGGCTCGTCGCCGAATTGTTGGGAGGTCGGGTTGAGGTGCACCGGATGGATCACCCGCACCGCCGGCTGGAATATCAGGGACTGCACCAACTCGACGTAGGACTGACGTGCGAACGGATCTGGACTCCGCTCGCCCCGATTCTGCGCAGTGATGAACTCCTGTGCGCTGATGAATGTCGAATTGTCCAACGCGAGCGCGGGCATCCCCATGTCGCGCATCTTACCGAGGAACAAAATGACACGCCAGAAGGTCGCAGCCGGAGCGCTGCATTCTGCATCTAACAGGTGTGAGCCGTGGTGGGATCGGGGTGGTCGGGCAATAATGACGGAACTGGTGGTGCCTGTGGTCAGGGAAATGTTGACCTGCGTCCCCCACCCGCCCTGTCCCTCACACCGACGCGTTCTCCGACGCCGTCGTCCACGCGAACCCGTCCGGGTCCGTGAACGGCCCGGCGTCGCCGGTGATGGTCAGGCGGTGGGAGCCCGTGCCGTCGGGGGAGACGCCGGCGACCTTGGCGAGGCCGCTGCGCTTGTACAGGGCCAGCTTCACGGGGCCCCCGGTGGCGAACTCGACGTACTTGCCGCCGAAGCTCTTCCCCACGGCCAGACCGTGCTCGACGTAGAACCGCTTGCTGGCCTTCACGTCCTCGACGCCGAGGAGAAGGACGAACTCGTCGATCTGCCGGGTCGCCGGGCCGGTGTTCTTCTTCGACGACGAGGCGAGCTGCCAGATGGTCCCGTCGGGGGCCTGGACGACGCCCCCGTAGCCCCACAGCGACCTGGCGGCGGGCTTCAGGGGCGTCGCCCCGGCCCGCACGGCCGCCTCGAAGAACGCGTCCACATCGGCCGGCTGGGCGACCACGAGTGACAGCGTGAACCCGCGGAAGCCGGAGGTCGGTGCCTCCGACGCCCGCAGGCGCAGCCGGTCGCCCGGACCGAAGGCGGTGGCGTAGAAGCGTTCGGCGGCGGCGGGGTCGGCCACCTCGAGGGTGACGGATGCGATGGACGTCATGACAACGACGCTAATCGCGCTCCGGGAGCCGTGCTTCTCGATTCCTGACCGGTTCCCCGGGGCCTCAGGCCTGCTGCCGCTTCAGGTCCGCCAGCAACTGGTGCAGTGGCTCGGTGGCCCGGCGCCGGTACTCCTGGACCGCCCACCCGTTGCCGTCCGGGTCCTGGAAGTGCATGAATGTGGCGCCGTCGTCCGGGGAGTACTGGACCGGTTCCGAGACGTCGAGGCCGCGGGCGACCAGCTCCGCGTGGGCCGCCTTGATGTCGGCGACGCACAGCTGAAGACCCTGGTAGGAGCCCGGGGCGGGGGTGGGGCCGGGCGTCATCTCCCAGATCGACTCGCCCAGGGCGATCGAGCACCCGGAACCCGGAGGGGTCAGCTGGACGATCCGCATCCCGGGCATGACCTCCTGGTCGATGTCCACGTGGAAACCGACCTTGTCCCGGTAGAAGTCCCGGGCGCGGTCGATGTCGGACACGGGCAGTGGAATGACTTCCAGGGTGATGTCCATGGGCATGACTCCTTCGTCCGGCCTTACGGGAACCGATCACCGGGTCCGGCTGAAGCCGGCTGAACGGCTCTCTCACCGAAGCCGAAAATGCCGGGCGGCGCCACCGAGTGGACGGCCACCGGACGCGTGCCGGGGAGGAAATGGCCCTCGCGTCCCCCGGAGCACCGCCAACCGCCGTACCGTGCCTCCCCCCGCGTGGCCAGTCCACCTGGCCACGCGCGCACCCGTCCGCCTGCCGAACTCCCCGGCGCTTCCCCCGGCCCGTGCGGTTAGGCTCAAAGCCGTACGACCTTGATCCGATGCATGTCCGAGGAACAGTGCGAGGGAGGCCCGGATGACGGCGGCGCCGGGGCGCAGGAGCAGTACCTTCACGCGGCTGCTGCGGCACGGTTTCACCGACGCGTCCGCCGCCGAGCGGCTCCTGGACAGCCCGGAGCTCGCGCCCCTGCGCGACGACCCCGTGCTGCTGGAGGCGCTGGGCGCCACCGCCGACCCCGATCTCGCGCTGCTCGGCCTCGTCCGGCTGCTGGAGGCCCAGCAGAACCCGGGCGCCCGCCGGGAACTGCTCGACACCCTGATCGCGGCCAAGCCCCTGCGCGACCGCCTCCTCGGTGTCCTCGGTGCCTCCACCGCCCTCGCCGACCACCTCACCCGGCACCCGGACGACTGGCAGGCGCTCGTCATGTACGAGGCGTACGACCTGCACCCCGGGGTGGAGGAGTTCGAGGCGGGACTCGCCGAGGCCACCGACCCGGTCTCCCTGCGGGTCGCCTACCGGCGCTGTCTGCTGTCCATCGCCGCCCGGGACGTCTGCGGCACCACCGGCGTCGCCGAGTCCGCCGCCGAGCTGGCCGACCTCGCCACCGCCACCCTGCGCGCCGCGCTCGCCATCGCCGGGGCGGCCGCGCCCGAGGACGCCGAGCAGTGCCGCCTCGCGGTCATCGCGATGGGCAAGTGCGGCGGCCACGAGCTGAACTACGTCTCCGACGTGGACGTCATCTTCGTCGGGGAGGCGACCGAGGGCACCGACGAGACCAAGGCCGTACGCGCCGCGACCCGGCTCGCCTCGCACATGATGCGGATCTGCTCGGAGACGACCGTCGAGGGCTCCATCTGGCCCGTCGACGCCAACCTCCGCCCCGAGGGCAGGAACGGCCCCCTCGTGCGGACCCTCTCCAGCCATCTCGCCTACTACCAGCGCTGGGCCAAGACCTGGGAGTTCCAGGCGCTGCTGAAGGCCCGCCCGGTGGCCGGCGACCTCGACCTCGGTGAGGAGTACGTCGCCGCCGTCCAGCCCCTGGTGTGGAAGGCCGCCGAGCGCGAGAACTTCGTCCCCGACGTGCAGAAGATGCGCCGCAGGGTCGTGGAGAACATCCCCGTCGCCGAGGTCGACCGCCAGCTGAAGCTCGGCCCGGGCGGCCTCAGGGACGTCGAGTTCGCCGTGCAGCTGCTCCAGCTGGTGCACGGCCGGGCCGACACCTCCCTGCGCAGCGGTACGACCCTGGACGCGCTGGAGGCCCTCGCCGCCGGCGGCTACGTCGGCCGGTCCGACGCGGCGCAGCTCGACGACGCCTACCGCTTCCTGCGCTCCATGGAGCACCGCATCCAGCTGTTCCGGCTGCGGCGCACCCACCTCGTCCCCGAGGACGAGGCCGAGCTGCGCCGCATCGGCCGCTCCCTCGGCCTGCGCACGGACCCGGTCGCCGACCTGCACCGGGAGTGGCGGCGGCACGCGGGCGTCGTACGCCGGCTGCACGAGAAGCTCTTCTACCGGCCGCTGCTCGACGCGGTCGCCCAGCTCGCCACCGGCGAGGCCCGGCTCAGCACCGAGGCGGCCCGCGAACGCATGGTCGCCCTCGGCTACGCCGACCCGGCAGCAGCCCTGCGCCACCTGGAGGCGCTGGCCTCCGGCGTCACCCGCAAGGCCGCCATCCAGCGCACCCTGCTGCCCGTGCTGCTCGGCTGGTTCGCCGACTCGGCCGACCCGGACGCGGGGCTGCTCAACTTCCGCAAGGTGTCCGACGCGCTCGGCAAGACCCCCTGGTACCTGCGGCTGCTGCGGGACGAGGGCGCCGCCGCGCAGAACCTCGCCCGGGTGCTGTCCGCCGGCCGCCTCGCGCCCGACCTGCTGATGCGCGCCCCGGAGGCGGTCGCGCTGCTCGGAGACGGGGACGGCGGCGGTCTGGAACCCCGGCCGCGCGCTCACCTGGAGCAGGAGATACTCGCCGCCGTGAAACGCGCCGACGGCGCCGCGCAGGCGGTCACGGCGGCTCGCGGGGTGCGCCGCCGGGAGCTGTTCCGCACGGCCGCCGCCGACATCGTCGGCTCCTACGGCACCGAGGAGCAGCCCGCCGAGGCCGATCAGGGCGCCCTGGTGGACCGGGTCGGCGGCGCGGTGTCGGATCTGACCGCCGCGACCCTGGCGGGCACGCTCCGCGCGGTCGTGCGGGACAACTGGGGGGACGACCTGCCCACCCGGTTCGCGATCATCGGCATGGGCCGGTTCGGCGGCCACGAACTGGGCTACGGCTCCGACGCGGACGTGCTGTTCGTGCACGAGCCGCGCGACGGCGTCGACGAGCGGACGGCGGCCCAGGCGGCCAACAAGGTGGTCTCCGAGATGCGCCGCCTGCTCCAGATCCCGAGCGCCGACCCGCCCCTGCTCATCGACGCCGACCTGCGCCCGGAGGGCAAGTCCGGGCCGCTGGTGCGCACCCTCACGTCGTACGCGGCGTACTACCGCCGCTGGTCCCTGACGTGGGAGTCGCACGCGCTGCTGCGGGCCGAGCCCGTCGCGGGCGACGCGGACCTGGGGCACCGGTTCATCGAGCTGATCGACCCGCTGCGCTACCCGGCGGACGGGCTCACCGACGAGGCCGTGCGCGACATCCGCCGGCTGAAGGCCCGCATGGAGTCCGAGCGGCTGCCGCGCGGCGCCGATCCCAAGCTGCACGCCAAGCTCGGTCCGGGCGGCCTGTCCGACGTGGAGTGGACCGTGCAGCTGATGCAGCTGCGGCACGGATCGGCGGTGCCGGGACTGCGCACCACCCGCACCCGCGAGGCCCTGGCCGCGGCCCGCGCCGCCGGGCTGATCACCGACGAGGACGCGGCGACCCTCGACGAGGCCTGGGTCCTCGCGACCCGGGTCCGCAACGCGGTGATGCTGGTCCGCGGCCGGGCCGGCGACACCTTCCCCTCCGACCCCCGGGAACTGGCGGCCGTAGGAAGGTACTTGGGCTACGGCCCCGGCCACGTCGGCGACATGCTCGACGGCTACCGGCGGACCGCGCGCCGGGCGCGGGGCGTGATGGAGGAACTGTTCTACGGAGCCGCCGAGCGCTGAGGCCCGCCGGTCCGCGCCCCGGGCCCGCCGTCCCCCCGTTCCCGGGCGGCGTCCCGCCCGCGGGCCGGGACCGTCCGGGGCAGTGCGTACGGCTGCCTTCCGTACCAGAGCCGGGCCACGGTGAACCCGAAGGCCAGGCACAGCACGCCGCCGACCGCATCCAGCCAGAAGTGGTTGGCCGTGGCGACGATGACCACCAGCGTCAGCGCGGGGTACACCAGGCCCAGCACCCGCACCCAGGGGACATGCGCCAGGGCGAAGATCGTCAGGCCGCACCACACGGACCAGCCGATGTGCATCGACGGCATCGCGGCGTACTGGTTGGACATGTGTTTCAGGTCGCCGGACGCCATCGAACCCCAGGTCTGGTGGACCATGACCGTGTCGATGAAGCCGCCGCCCGTCATCAGCCGCGGGGGCGCGAGGGGATACAGGTAGTAACCGACCAGGGCGACGGCCGTGGTCGCGAACAACACCAGCCGGGTCGCCGCGTAACGGCCGGGATGGCGACGGTAGAGCCACACCAGGACACCCAGCGTGACGATGAAGTGCAGCGTCGCGTAGTAGTAGTTCATCCCGACGATGAGCCAATGCACCGAGTTCACGGCGTGGTTGACCGACTCCTCGACGGCGATGCCCACGTGGTGCTCGGCCCGCCAGATCCAGTCGGCGTTGCGCAGCGCCTCGGCCTTCTGCTCCGGCACGGCGTTGCGGACGAGCGCATACGTCCAGTAACTCACCGCGATCAGCAGGATCTCGAACCAGAACCGGGGCCGGTGCGGGGTGCGCAGTCTGCGCAGCGGACCAGGCCCCGGATCGGCCGCAACAGGGTCCGGGAGGGCCGCTTCCAGGCCCTCCGGCTTCGTCACGGTCGTTTCACCCATAGGCGCAAAGTCTGCCAGAAAAGGACTTACCCACCGATCATCCCGCGGCCTCGTACGAGCCGCATGTTCTACGGCTGAATCAGGCGGAAGGCCTCAGGAGCGACCGCGTTCCCCCGGGGCCGAGGCGGTCGAACCGCGCACCACCAGCTCCGGCATGAACACGAACTCGCTGTGCGGCGCGGGCGTCCCGCCGATCTCCTCCAGCAGCGTGCGCACGGCGGCCTGGCCCATGGCCGGGACCGGCTTGCGGATGGTCGTCAGGGGCGGGTCGGTGAACGCGATCAGCGGGGAGTCGTCGAAACCGACCACGGAGAAATCCTTGGGCACGTCCAGACCGAGCTGCCGGGCCGCCCGGATGGCGCCCAGCGCCATCATGTCGCTGGCGCACACCACGGCCGTGCAGTTCCGCTCGATCAGGGCGGTCGCGGCGGCCTGTCCGCCCTCCAGCGTGTACAGGGAGTGCTGCACGAGCTGCGATTCGACGGTCTCGGCGGCCAGGCCCAGCTGCTCCTGCACCGCCCGCACGAACCCCTCGATCTTGCGCTGCACCGGCACGAACCGCTTGGGCCCCAGCGCCAGTCCGATCCGGGTGTGCCCGAGGGACGCCAGGTGCGTCACGGCCAGGCTCATCGCCGCCCGGTCGTCGGGGGAGATGAACGGCGCCTGCACCTTCGGCGAGAAACCGTCGACCAGGACATAGGGCACGCCCTGCGCGCGCAGCCGGTCGTAGCGCTGCATGTCGGCGGTGGTGTCCGCGTGCAGCCCGGAGACGTAGATGATGCCGGCGACCCCGCGGTCCACCAGCATCTCGGTCAGTTCGTCCTCGGTCGAGCCGCCCGGGGTCTGGGTGGCCAGCACGGGCGTGTATCCCTGCCGCGTCAGCGCCTGGCCGATGACCTGGGCCAGGGCCGGGAAGATCGGGTTCTCCAGCTCCGGCGTGATCAGGCCGACCAGGCCCTCGCTGCGCTGCCGCAGCCGCACCGGGCGTTCGTAGCCCAGCACGTCGAGGGCGGCCAGCACGGACTGGCGGGTCGTGGCGGCGACGCCCGGCTTCCCGTTGAGGACGCGGCTGACGGTCGCTTCGCTCACCCCCGCCTGCAAAGCGATGTCCGCAAGCCGTGTGGTCACAGCACTGGACTGTAGCGGCCGGACTTCCGCTTGCACACCGACGGGACGCCGGGCGCGGGCCGGCGCCCGGCCCGCTGCGGGTTGCTTGGTCATCGCGGTCCCCTGAGGTCGTGTCGGCGTCCGCTCCGCAACGGATGATTCCCCCGGCGGAAACGGATGGCAAGTGCTTGCAGAGTCTTGCACAGCTGTCCGACTCCCCGTCGATCAGCCGTATCAAGGCTTCAGGGCGATCGAGGGGAGGTCACGGCGGGATAACCATCCGCACCTCTTGCAACTTTTTGCTGCAAGGTCTTTCGCAACACGTTGCGACGCGGTTAATGTCACCGACGCCCGGCGGCCAACGGCGCAGTCGGCAGCACAACGGGCTTCACCCTCAAGGAGAACTCATGCGGCGTGGCATAGCGGCCACCGCGCTGGTGGCGTCCCTCGCCCTGGCAGCGACGGCGTGCGGCGGAAGCGACAGCGGCGACGAGGCCGGCGGCCCGGTCACCATCACCTGGTGGGACACCTCCAACGCCACCAACGAGGCGCCGACCTACAAGGCCCTCGTCAAGGAGTTCGAGGCCGCCAACAAGGACGTCAAGGTCAAGTACGTCAACGTCCCCTTCGACCAGGCGCAGAACAAGTTCGACACCGCCGCCGGTTCCAAGGGTGCCCCCGATGTGCTGCGCTCCGAGGTCGGCTGGACCCCCGCCTTCGCCAAGAAGGGCTTCTTCCTGCCGCTGGACGGCACCGACGCCCTCGCCGAGCAGGACAAGTTCAAGTCCAACCTGATCAAGCAGGCCCAGTACGAGGGCAAGACCTACGGTGTCCCGTTCACCACGGACACCCTCGCCCTGGTCTACAACAAGGCCCTGTTCGAGAAGGCCGGCGTCGAGGCTCCCAAGACCTGGGACGACCTGAAGAAGGCCGCGGCCACGATCAAGGACAAGACCGGCGTCGACGGCTACTGGGGCTCGACCCAGTCCTACTACGCCCACTCCTTCCTCTACGGCGAGGGCGCCGACACCGTCGACGTCGGCGCCAAGAAGATCACGGTCACCTCGCCCGCGGCCGAGAAGGCCTACGGCACCTGGCTGAGCCTGTTCAAGGGCAAGGGCCTGCACAAGGCCGACACCACCGCCGACGCCTACGCCCACATCCAGGAGGCGTTCGTCAGCGGCAAGGTCGCCTCGATCGTCCAGGGCCCGTGGGAGATCACGAACTTCTACAAGGGCTCGGCGTTCAAGGACAAGGCCAACCTGGGCATCGCCACCGTCCCGGCCGGCTCCGCCGGCAAGGCGGGCGCCCCGACCGGCGGCCACAACCTCTCGGTCTACGCGGGCTCGGACAAGGCCCACCAGGAGGCCTCGCTGAAGTTCGTGAAGTTCATGACCTCGGCGAAGGCCCAGGAGACCATCGCGCTGAAGAACAACACGCTGCCGACGCGCGACGACGCCTACACCGACGAGGTCAAGGCCGACCCGGGCATCGCCGGCTACCAGGGCGTCCTCGCCGCCGCCCAGCCGCGGCCGGAGCTGCCCGAGTACAGCTCGCTGTGGACGCCGCTGGACGACGAGCTGCTCGCGATCGCGGGTGGCAAGAAGTCGCTGGACGAGGGGCTGAAGAGCGCCGAGACCTCCATCGCCAAGCTGCTCCCGGACTACAGCAAGTAGGCCCTGTGGCCGCCGGATCCTCCAGCACAGAGGGGGAAGGATCCGGCGGCCGTCGGCCTGTGTGCCGTACCCCTCGATCTCCAGCTGATCTCCAGTTCGCGAAGAAGGTTGTCGAACATGACAGTCGCCATCGACCGAGCGACCGGCAAGCGGAGCGGTGACCGCGGTCCCCGGTCCGGGCTGGGCCGGCGCCTCAAGCACAGCTACCAGAAGCACTGGTACGCCTACGCGATGATCGCGCCCGTGGCCGTCGTGCTCGGCGTGCTCGTGCTGTACCCCCTGGCCTACGGCTTCTACCTGACGCTCACCGACGCGACCAGCCTCAACACGGCCCGGACGATCGGCGTCAACGAGATCGAGGCCACCTACAAGTTCATCGGCTTCGACAACTACGCCGACATCCTGTGGGGCGAGACCGCCTACGAGCGCTTCTGGTCCCACTTCATCTGGACGATCGTGTGGACGGCCCTGTGCGTCGCCCTGCACTACTCCATCGGCCTGGGCCTGGCGCTGCTGCTCAACCAGAAGCTGCGCGGGCGCACCTTCTACCGGCTGATCCTCATCCTGCCGTGGGCCGTGCCGACCTTCGTCACCGTCTTCGGCTGGCGCTTCATGCTCGCCGACTCCGGCATCATCAACTCCGGCCTGGAGACGCTGCACCTGCCGACCCCGGCGTGGCTGGAGGACACCTTCTGGCAGCGCTTCGCCGCGATCATGGTCAACACATGGTGCGGCGTGCCGTTCATGATGGTCTCCCTGCTGGGTGGCCTGCAGTCCATCGACTCCTCCCTCTACGAGGCCGCCGAGATGGACGGCGCCAGCCGCTGGCAGCAGTTCCGCTACGTCACCCTGCCGGGCCTCAGGTCGGTCAGCTCCACCGTGGTGCTGCTCGGCGTGATCTGGACGTTCAACCAGTTCGCCATCATCTTCCTGCTGTTCGGCAACACCGCCCCGGACGCGCAGATCCTCGTCACCTGGGCCTACCAGCTCGGCTTCGGACAGCAGCCGCGCGACTTCGCGCAGTCGGCCGCCTACGGCATCCTGCTGCTCGGCATCCTGATCGTCTTCACCTCCTTCTACCGCCGCTGGCTGAACCGCGATGAGCAGCAGCTCGCGATCTGAGGCAGGAGTCCCCATGAGCACCACGACCGTCCAGCAGTCCGCGGGCGGGGCCCCGGTCCCCGCCGTCGCCCCCGCGCCCGCCCCCGTGCGCCGGCGCGGCCGCCGCGGCGCGGCCGGGAGCCTCCTCTCCCACGGCCTGCTGATCATCGCGAGCCTGATCGCGCTCTTCCCGATCGCCTGGCTGGTCTTCCTGTCCCTCGGCCCGGACAAGGACGACTACCTGCACCCGGGCGGCATCTGGTCGAAGATGACCCTGGACAACTACAGCTTCGTGCTGCAGGAGACCGCCTTCTTCCACTGGTTGCAGAGCACGCTGATCGTGTCCCTGGGAACCACGGTCATCGGAGTGGTCATCGCCGCCACGACCGGGTACGCCGTGTCCCGCATGCGCTTCCCGGGCTACAAGAAGTTCATGTGGGTCCTGCTGTGCACGCAGATGTTCCCGATCGCCGTGCTGATCGTGCCGATGTACCAGATCCTGTCGAGCCTGCAACTCGTCGACACCTACTTCGGCCTGGTCCTGGTCTACTGCTCCACCGCGGTGCCCTACTGCGCCTGGCTGCTGAAGGGCTACTTCGACACCATCCCGTTCGAGATCGACGAGGCCGGCCGCGTCGACGGACTGACGCCCTTCGGCACGTTCTTCCGGCTGATCCTGCCGCTCGCCCGGCCCGGTCTGGCGGTGGCCGCGTTCTACAGCTTCATCACCGCCTTCGGTGAGGTCGCCTTCGCCACCGTCTTCATGCTGGACGACGAGAAGTACACCTTCGCCGTCGGCCTTCAGAGCTTCATCAGCGAGCACGACGCCCAGCGCAACCTGATGGCCGCGACCGCGGTGCTCATCGCGATACCCGTCTCCGCGTTCTTCTACCTCGTGCAGAAGAACCTGGTGACCGGGCTCACCGCCGGCGGCACCAAGGGCTGATCCGGCGCCCTCCGGGCCGTCGCCGAACGGCCTCCACCAGCCCGAGGCGGCCGCGGCGCCCATCCGACCCCGCTGTGCCGCGGCCGCCTCGTCACCCCACCCACGCCTTCCATGACCGACATCCTGTTACGCATCAAGGACGACATGAGCCAGCACTCAGCTGCACCTGCCCCCACCCCCACGTCCGCCACGGCCGTCGCCAAGCGCCGCGACTGGTGGCGGGACGCGGTGATCTACCAGGTGTACCCGCGCAGCTTCGCCGACAGCAACGGCGACGGCATGGGCGACCTGGAGGGTGTCCGCACCCGGCTGCCGTACCTGCGCGAGCTCGGCGTGGACGCCGTGTGGCTCAGCCCCTTCTACGCCTCGCCGCAGGCCGACGCCGGCTACGACGTCGCCGACTACCGCGCTGTCGACCCCATGTTCGGCAACCTCCTGGACGCCGACGCGCTGATCCGCGACGCCCACTCGCTGGGCCTGCGCATCATCGTCGACCTGGTGCCCAACCACTCCTCCGACCAGCACGAGTGGTTCAAGCGGGCCGTCGCCGAGGGCCCGGGCTCCTCGCTGCGGGACCGCTACCACTTCCGTCCCGGCAAGGGCGAGAACGGCGAACTGCCGCCCAACGACTGGGAGTCGATCTTCGGCGGCCCGGCCTGGACCCGCGTCACCGAACCCGACGGCACGCCCGGCGAGTGGTACCTGCACCTCTTCGCCCCCGAGCAGCCCGACTTCAACTGGGAGCACCCGGCGGTCGGCGACGAGTTCCGCTCCATCCTGCGCTTCTGGCTGGACATGGGCGTGGACGGCTTCCGCATCGACGTCGCCCACGGCCTGGTGAAGGCGGACGGGCTGCCCGACCTTGGATCCCACGACCAGGTGAAACTGCTGGGCAACGATGTCATGCCGTTCTTCGACCAGGACGGCGTGCACGAGATCTACCGCCAGTGGCGGCTGATCCTGGACGAGTACTCCCCCAAGCACTCCGTGCAGGGGGTACCCCCAGAGCGCATCTTCGTCGCCGAGGCGTGGACGCCGACGATCGAGCGGACCGCCAACTACGTCCGCCCGGACGAGCTGCACCAGGCGTTCAACTTCCAGTACCTGAGCACCCACTGGGACGCGGCCGAGATGCGCGAGGTCATCGACCGCACCCTGGAGGCCATGCGTCCGGTCGGTGCCCCGGCCACCTGGGTGCTGTCCAACCACGACGTCACCCGGCACGCCACCCGCTTCGCCAACCCGGCAGGTCTCGGCACACAGATCCGCCTGGCCGGAGACCGCGCACTCGGCCTGCGCCGGGCCCGGGCCGCGAGCCTGCTGATGCTGGCGCTGCCCGGCTCGGCCTACGTCTACCAGGGCGAGGAGCTCGGACTGCCCGACGTCGTCGACCTGCCGGACGAGGTGCGCCAGGACCCGGCGTACTTCCGGGGCGCGGGCCAGGACGGCTTCCGCGACGGCTGCCGGGTGCCGATCCCGTGGACCAGGACCGGGTCGTCGTACGGCTTCGGCGACGGGGGCAGCTGGCTGCCGCAGCCGGAGGGCTGGGGCGAGCTGAGCGTCGAGGCGCAGACCGGCGTGCCCGGTTCGACGCTGGAGCTGTACCGGGCCGCGCTCCGTGTGCGGCGCGAGCAGCCCGACCTCGGTGCCGGCACGTCCGTGGAGTGGCTGCGGGCGCCCGAGGGCGTGCTGGCCTTCCGGCGCGGGGAGTTCGTGTGCGTCGCCAACACCACCGGCGAGTCCGTGGCGATGCCGGCGTACGGCCGGGTGCTGGTGGCGAGCGGGGAGATCGTCGAGGTCGACGACGAGGCCAAGGTGCCGGCCGACACCACGGTGTGGTGGACCACCGCGACCGCCGAGGCCCGCGCCTGACTTTCCTTTGAATTTCGTACGGCCCGCTGCCCTTTCGGGCGGCGGGCCTCTACTATCTGCGTCACCGCAAGGTTTCTGAACCTTGCAGCAAGAACCTTCAACGAAGAAGGAAACCCCACATGGCACGCAGATACCTCGCCTCCGCCGTCGCGCTCGCCGCGGCTGCGGTTGTCATGACCCCGACTGGTGCACAGGCCTCCCCACCTGGCACCAAGGACGTCACCGCCGTCCTCTTCGAGTGGAACTTCGCCTCGGTGGCCCGCGAGTGCACCACCACCCTCGGGCCCGCCGGATACGGCTACGTCCAGGTCTCCCCGCCCGCCGAGCACATACAGGGCCCGCAGTGGTGGACCTCGTACCAGCCGGTCAGCTACAAGATCGCCGGCCGGCTCGGCGACCGCGCGGCGTTCCAGAACATGGTGAACACCTGCCACGCGGCCGGTGTGAAGGTCGTCGTGGACACCGTCATCAACCACATGGCGGCCGGCAACGGCACCGGCACCGGCGGTTCGTCGTACGCGAAGTACAACTACCCCGGCCTCTACTCGGCGCCCGACTTCGACGACTGCACGGGCCAGATCACCAACTACCAGGACCGCTGGAACGTCCAGCACTGCGAACTGGTCGGCCTCTCCGACCTCGACACGGGCGAGAACTACGTCCGCGGCGCGATCGCCGGCTACATGAACGACCTGCTCTCCCTCGGTGTCGACGGCTTCCGCATCGACGCGGCCAAACACATGGACGCAGCCGACCTGGCGAACATCAAGTCCCGGCTGAACAGCCCGTCGGTGTACTGGAAGCAGGAGGTCATCCACGGCTCCGGCGAGGCGGTCCAGCCCACCGAATACACGAGTAACGGAGACGTCCAGGAGTTCCGCTACGCCTACGACCTCAAGCGGGTCTTCACCAACGAGAACCTCGCCTACCTGAAGAACTACGGCGAGGGCTGGGGCTACATGAGCAGCGGTGTGTCGGGCGTCTTCGTCGACAACCACGACACCGAGCGCAACGGCTCGACCCTCAGCTACAAGGACAACGCCACCTACACCCTGGCCAACGTCTTCATGCTGGCCTGGCCCTACGGCGCCCCGGACATCAACTCCGGCTACGAGTTCTCCGACCACGACGCCGGCCCCCCGAACGGCGGCCAGGTGAACGCCTGCTGGCAGGACGGCTGGAAGTGCCAGCACAACTGGCCGGAGATCAGGTCCATGGTCGGCTTCCGCAACGCCACCCGGGGTCAGGCCGTCACCGACTGGTGGGACAACGGCGGCGACGCCATCGCGTTCGGCCGGGGCGGCAAGGGCTTCGTGGCCATCAACCACGAGCCGGGTTCGCTGAGCCGTACGTATCAGACGTCGCTGCCTGCGGGGACGTACTGCGATGTGCAGAACAGCAGGACGGTGACGGTGAACGCCGGCGGGCAGTTCACGGCCACCCTCGGCTCCAACACCGCCCTCGCGATCTACGCGGGCAAGTCGAGCTGCTGAGTTGCACGTCGGCTGACGCCCCTCGGCCGGTTCTTCCGAGGGGCGTCACCGAGGCCTCGTGGCCGACGCGGCCCTCGACGGTGTCGAGGCGGGCTCCGCCGAGGTCCTCGCCGACCAGTGGAACCGGGACGTCAAGTCCCGTCTGCCGCTGGCGCCGGAAGAGTTCAACGCCGCGATGGGCCGCGCCCTGGCGGCGCTGATGGCGGCCTGAGGGGCCCCTCGGGTGTTCTGAAATTCCTTTCTGATGCTTTCAGGACTCTTGCTGTAAGAGTTGCGGCGGCGATACGGTCGCGCGGGGTCGGACCTCAAGAGCCGCACGTCGCAAGGAGTCCACGTCTTGATACCGAGATGGCCGGTGCCGTCGAGGCGCCGAACTGCCCGTACCGGACGGGTCGCCGCGGTCACCGTGACCGCGCTGGCCGCAGCGCTCGTCCAGCCCCTCGCGGCGCGGGCGGACACCCCGCCACCGCCCCCGTCCGACGCCAGGCTCGCCGCCGAGCCGGCCCGGCACGACGCCACCCGTGAGCAGTTCTACTTCGTCCTGCCGGACCGTTTCGCCAACGGCGACCCGCGCAACGACAAGGGCGGCCTGACCGGCTCCCGCCTCGCCACCGGCTACGACCCCACCGACAAGGGCTTCTACCAGGGCGGCGACCTCAAGGGCCTCACCAAGAAGCTCGACTACATCAAGGGCCTGGGCACCACCGCCCTCTGGATGGCCCCGATCTTCAAGAACCGGCCCGTGCAGGGCACCGGGGCCAACGCCTCGGCCGGTTACCACGGTTACTGGATCACCGACTTCACCCAGGTCGACCCGCACTTCGGCACCAACGAGGACCTGGAAACCCTCATCGACAAGGCCCACGCCAAGGGCATGAAGGTCTTCTTCGACGTCATCACCAACCACACCGCGGACGTCGTCGACTACGAGGAGAAGTCCTACGACTACCTGTCCAAGGGCGCCTTCCCGTACCTGACGAAGGACGGCGTGCCCTTCGACGACGCCGACTACGCCGACGGGCGGCGCGGCTTCCCCGCGGTCGACCGGGACTCCTTCCCGCGCACCCCGGTGGTCACCAAGAAGAACAAGGTGCCGTCGTGGCTCAACGACCCGACGATGTACCACAACCGCGGCGACTCCACCTTCGCCGGTGAGAGCTCCACCCACGGCGACTTCTCCGGCCTCGACGACCTGTGGACCGAGCGGCCCGAGGTCGTCGACGGCATGGAGAAGATCTACCAGCGCTGGGTGCGGGACTTCGACATCGACGGCTTCCGGATCGACACCGTGAAGCACGTCAACATGGAGTTCTGGACCCAGTGGGCCACGGCCCTCGACGCCTACGCGGCCAAGCGGGGCCGGGACGACTTCTTCATGTTCGGCGAGGTGTACTCGGCCGACACGGACGTCACCTCGCCGTACGTCACCCAGGGCCGCCTCGACGCCACGCTCGACTTCCCCTTCCAGGAGGCGGCCCGCCAGTACGCCTCGCAGGGCGCGAGCGCGCAGAAGCTCGCCGGTGTCTTCGGCGACGACTACAAGTACACGACCGGCAAGGCCAACGCGTACGAGCAGGTCACCTTCCTCGGCAACCACGACATGGGCCGGATCGGGTCCTTCCTGAAGCAGGACGACCCGAAGGCCACCGACGCCGAGCTCCTCGCCAAGGACAAACTCGCCAACGAGCTGATGTTCCTCAGCCGCGGCAACCCCGTCGTCTACTACGGCGACGAGCAGGGCTTCACCGGCCCGGGCGGTGACAAGGACGCCCGGCAGACCATGTTCGCCTCGCGCACCGCCGACTACCTCGACGACGACCGTATCGGCACCGACCGGACCCACGCCGAGGACGCCTACGACATGAAGGCGCCGCTCTACCAACAGATCAGTGCCCTCGCCAAGCTCCGCAAGGCCAACCCGGCACTGACCGACGGCGTCCAGCAGCAGCGGTACGCGGCCGACGGACCGGGCGTCTACGCCTTCTCCCGCACCGACGCGAAGAACGGCACCGAGTACGTCGTCGCCTTCAACAACGCCGGCGAGGCGAAGACGGCGACCTTCCCGACCGGCTCGGCCGGCATGACCTTCAAGGGCATCCACGGCACCAGCGCCTCCCCGAAGAGCGACGGCGACAGGAAGCTCACCGTCACCGTCCCGGCCGGCTCGGCGATCGTCCTCAAGGCGTCCGGCAGGCTCGCCGAGCCCGCCACCGCGCCGACGATCACCCTGAAGGCCCCGGCCCCGGGTGCGACGGGAACCGTCGAGGTCACCGCCGACACGGGCGGCGGACAGCTCAACCGTGTCGTCTTCGCCGCGCAGACCGGCAACGGCAGGTGGCAGACCCTCGGCTCCGCCGACCACGCCCCCTACAAGGTCACCCACACCATCGGCAAGAACGTGGCGCCCGGCACGGCCCTGCGCTACAAGGCCGTCGTCGTCGACTCGGCCGGCCGCACCGCGAGCGCCCTCGCCGCCTCCACCACCGGCACCCCGCCCGCCCCCGAGCCGCCCACCGCCTCCTCGCGCGACTACGCGATCGTGCACTACAAGCGCGCCGACGGGGACTACGCCGACTGGGGCCTGTACGCCTGGGGCGACCTGGCCGAGGGCGAGGCCACCGAGTGGCCGAAGAGCCACCCCTTCACCGGCCGGGACGCCTACGGCGCCTTCGCCTGGGTCAAGCTCAAGCCCGGCGCCTCGAACGTCGGCTTCCTCGTCATCGACAAGGACGGCACAAAGGACGTCGCCACCGACCGCACGATCGACGTCACGAAGACCGGCGAGATCTGGATCGAGCAGGGCAAGGAGACCGTCACCACCGAGCGGCCCGAGTACCCGGCGCCCGACAAGAGCAAGGCCGTCCTGCACTACCACCGGGCCGACGGGACGTACGACGGCTGGGGTCTGCACGTCTGGACCGGCGCCGCGAACCCCACCGAGTGGTCGAAGCCCCTCGAACCGGTCAAGACTGATTCCTATGGCGCAGTCTTCGAGGTACCGCTCACCGACGGAGCCACCAGCCTCAGCTACATCCTGCACAAGGGCGACGAGAAGGACCTGCCCACCGACCAGTCGCTCGACCTCAAGGCGAACGGCCCCGAGGTGTGGCTGGTGAGCGGCCAGGAGAAGTACCTGCTCCCGCAGCCCGCGGGCAGCGCGGCCGCCCTCGACCTGACCACCTCCAAGGCCGTCTGGATCGACCGGAACACCCTCGCCTGGAACGGCTCCGACGCCGCCGCCTCCACCCAGCTGCTCTACGCCCGCGACGGCTCGATCGCCGTGAAGGACGGCGCCCTGACCGGTGACGCCACGTGGCTGCGCCTGTCGAGGAGCGAGCTGACCGACGCCCAGCAGGCGAAGTTCCCGCACCTGAAGGAGTACGACGCCTGGACCGTCGACCCGCGCGACCGCGACCGGGTCCGTGAGGCCCTGCGCGGGCAGGTCGTCGCCACCCAGCACGCGGTGAACGGAGCGGTGCTCGCGGCGACCGGCGTCCAGATCGCCGGTGTCCTCGACGACCTGTACTCCGGCGCCACCGGGGCCGACCTGGGGCCGACGTTCGACAAGGGCCGCCCCACGCTGTCCGTGTGGGCGCCGACCGCCCAGCAGGTGTCCCTGGAGATCGGCGACTCCACCACCGCGATGCGCCGTGACGCCGGCACCGGCGTCTGGTCCGTCACCGGCCCGAAGTCCTGGAAGGGCAAGCCCTACCGGTACGTCGTGAAGGTCTGGGCGCCCAGCGTCCGCAAGGTCGTCACCAACAAGGTCACCGACCCCTACGCCGTCGCCCTCACCGCCGACTCGAAGCGCAGCCTCGTCGTCGACCTGGACGACAAGGCGCTCAAGCCCACCGGCTGGTCGGCGTACACCAAGCCGAAGGCCGTGCCGCTGCGGGACGCCCAGATCCAGGAGCTGCACATCCGGGACTTCTCCGTCGAGGACCGCACGGCGAAGCACCCCGGCACCTATCTGGCCTTCACCGACAAGGCCAGTGACGGCAGCAAGCACCTGCGCGAGCTGGCGAAGGCGGGCACCTCGTACGTCCACCTGCTGCCCGCGTTCGACATCGCCACCATCCCGGAGAGGAAGACCGACCAGGCGAAGACCGACTGCGACCTGGCCTCCTTCCCCGCCGACTCCGACAAGCAGCAGGAGTGCGTCGGGAAGATCGCCGCGAAGGACGCCTACAACTGGGGCTACGACCCGTTCCACTACACGGTCCCCGAGGGCTCCTACGCCACCGACCCGGACGGCACCGCCCGCACGGTCGAGTTCCGGAAGATGGTGAGGGCCCTCAACGACGACGGCCTGCGGGTCGTCATGGACGTCGTCTACAACCACACCGCGGCGAGCGGCCAGGCGGACACCTCCGTCCTGGACCGCATCGTGCCCGGCTACTACCAGCGGCTCCTCGCCGACGGCTCGGTCGCGAACAGCACCTGCTGCGCCAACACCGCCACCGAGAACGCCATGATGGGCAAACTCGTCGTCGACTCGGTCGTCACCTGGGCGAAGGAGTACAAGGTCGACGGCTTCCGCTTCGACCTCATGGGCCACCACCCGAAGGCCAACATCCTCGCGGTCCGCGAGGCCCTCGACGCGCTGACCCCCGCGAAGGACGGCGTCGACGGCAAGAAGATCATCCTCTACGGCGAGGGCTGGAACTTCGGCGAGATCGCCGACGACGCCCGGTTCCCCCAGGCCACGCAGAAGAACATGGCCGGCACCGGCATCGCCACCTTCTCCGACCGCGCCCGTGACGCCGTGCGCGGCGGCGGCCCCTTCGACGAGGACCCCGGCGTCCAGGGCTTCGCGTCCGGTCTGTACACCGACCCCAACTCCTCGAAGAACAACGGCACCGAGGCCGAGCAGAAGGCCCGCCTGCTGCACTACCAGGATCTGATCAAGGTCGGGCTCTCCGGCAACCTCGCCGGCTACCGCTTCACCGACACCGCGGGCAAGGAGGTCAAGGGCTCCGAGGTCGACTACAACGGCGCCCCCGCCGGGTACGCCGACGCCCCCGGAGACGCCCTCGCCTACGCCGACGCCCACGACAACGAGACCCTGTTCGACGCGCTCGCCTTCAAGCTGTCCGCTTCGACGAGCGCGGCCGACCGGGCCCGGATGCAGGTCCTGGCCATGGCGACGGCCACCCTCTCCCAGGGCCCGGCCCTCTCCCAGGCGGGCACCGACCTGCTGCGCTCCAAGTCCCTGGACCGCAACTCCTACGACAGCGGCGACTGGTTCAACGCCGTCCACTGGAGGTGCGAGGACGGCAACGGCTTCGGCCGCGGCCTGCCCATGGCGGCGGACAACACCGACAAGTGGCCCTATGCCAAGCCCCTGCTGACCAAGGTCACGGTGGGCTGCGAGCAGATCGAGGGCACCTCGGCCGCCTACCGTGACCTGCTGCGGATCCGGAGCACCGAGCGGGACTTCTCCCTCGGCACGGCCGCACAGGTGCAGTCCCGGCTGTCCTTCCCGCTGTCCGGCACGGACGAGACGCCCGGCGTGATCACCATGCGGCTCGGTGACCTCGTCGTCGTCTTCAACGCCACGCCGGAGAAGCAGGAGCAGCGCGTGCCCGCACTGGCCGGGGCGGGGTACCGGCTGCATCCGGTCCAGGCGGCGGGCGCGGACTCTACCGTCAAGTCCGCCTCCTACGCCGCCGAATCGGGAACCTTCGCCGTTCCGGGGCGCACGGTCGCCGTCTTCACCCGGGCCGCCGGATAGCGCACTACGTTGGGTGGGGCGGGCCGTGATCCACGGCCCGCCCCCTTCCCGTACGCGCCCCGAGAGGCCACCGAGAGGCACGCCAGCGGCATGCAGCACAGCTCCGGCACAACCGTGCTGGTCGTGGACGACGTCGCGGCCAGCCGCTACGCCATGGGCGCGGTGCTGCAACGGGCCGGCCACCGGGTCGTGCCCGTCGCCAGCGGCGGCGAGGCACTCGTCGAACTCGACGTGCGGCTGCGGGAGGGCACCCTGCCCGACGTGGCCCTCGTCGACGTGGGCCTGCCCGACATGAGCGGCTTCGAACTGTGCCGCCGGGTCCGGGCCCAGCCGCCCATGGCCGCACTGCCCGTCGTGCACTTCTCGGCCGCCGCGACCGCTCCCGGCGACCGGTGCCGGGGTCTCGACGCAGGCGGGGACGCCTATCTGACCGTGCCCGCCGAACCACGGGAGATCCAGGCCGTCGTCCGGGCCGCCGTACGCGGGGCCCGGCGCGCCACGGGCGCCGAGACCGCCGTGCACCGGCTGACGCTGCTGGCCGAGGCCGTCATCACCGTGCAGGCGGCCCGCTGTCCGCGGGAACTGGCCACCGCGGCCGCCGAGGGCACCGCACGCCTCACCGCCTCACCCGCCGTGGTGTTCGTCGTGGGCCCGGACGGCGAGCCGTACCGCGGCACGGCCCGGGGCCGCCCCGCGGACGCGGACGACGACGCCCACCAGGTGGCGGCACGGCTGGTCACCCGGCTCGCGGAGGGACGCACGGGCGTGCACACCACCGTCGTGCCCGCGCCGCTGTGGCCGGCCGGGGTCTTCCGTCCGGGCGTCGAGGAGGATGCCCGCGTGACCGTGGCGACGGCCCAGGACGGCCGGACGACGGTGTGCCTCGCCACGCCCGTGCGGCGCACGGCGGTCGGCGACCCCGCCGACGACGGACTGCGCGCCCGCCTCGCCCAGGCCACCGCGCTCGCCGCCGAACCGCTGCTGATGTACCAGGTGGAGCGGCATGTCGCCCTCACCCTCCAGCGCAGCTTCCTGCCCCGGCCGCACAAGCTGCCGCACCTGCCCGGCGTCGACATCGTCGTCCGGTACGTGCCCGCCTCCGAGCAGACCGAGATCGGCGGCGACTTCTACGCCGCCCTGCGTACCCGCGAGGGGATCCTCACCGCGGTCGGGGACGTCGTCGGGCACTCGCTGGACGCGGCCACCGTCATGGTCGAGATCCGCCACGCCCTGCGCGCCTACTGCGTCGACGAGAGCGACCCGGTCGTGCTGGCCACGCGGCTCGACCGGATGCTCCAGGAGTACCACCCCGACGTTACGGCCACCGTGTGCCTGGCCCTGGTCGACCCCGGCAGCGGGCGGGTGCGCATCGCCAACGCCGGCCACATCCCGCCGCTGATCCTGCGCGCGGGAGGCGACGCCCGGTACGCCGACGCCTGCGGTCCGCTGCTCGGGCTGGGCCTGGAGCGGCCCCCGGCGACCGAGTGCCGACTGCACCGCACCGACCGCCTGCTCATGGTCACCGACGGCCTCATCGAGACCCGCGGCACCCCCATCACGACCTCCATGGACCAGCTCCGCACGGCCGCCGCCGACGCCCCGCCCGACCTCGACACCCTCTGCGACGTGCTGCTGGGCTGCTTCGGCCGCGACCCCGAGGACGACATCGCGATGCTGGCCCTGCGGCTAGGGTGAGCCCGTTGGCCGCCCAGAACAGGAGTACTGATGCCGCAGATCACCGTCGACTATTCCGCCGACCTCGCCGGCGACTTCGACCGGCCCGGTTTCGCCAAGGCGCTGCACGAGGCGACGGTCGAGATCGCGGCCGCCAAGCCGGCGGCGTGCAAGAGCCGGTTCCGTCCGACCGAGGACATCGTGGTCGGCCCCGAGACCGAGGGGCACGCCCATGTGCACGTCCACATCGCGCTCCTCGCCGGCCGCACCGACGAGACCAAGGCCCGGCTCACCCAGGCCGCGCTGGAGCTGCTGCGGACCCACCTCAAGCCCGCCGGAGGGCGCGCGCTGCACGCCTCCGCCGAGGTCCGCGACCTGGACCCGTCGTACGCCAAGTCCGAGAGCTAGGGTCTGTCGTTCGGATCAGGCCGCAGGGCAACGGCGGTGCTTCTCGATGCCGGTGAGCGGGGCTTGGTGCGTGTAGCTGCAAGGCGGAGGAGGGAGTCGACGCGGAGCGTCGGCGAGTGACGACAACGCGGCAGATGCGCGTGCCAGGCCCCGCGTCTGCGGCGTGATCCAAACGACAGACCCTGGGCCCGCTCAGCCCGCCAGGGCGATGAGCCGGCCGGCCAGATGCGCGAACGGGCCGTCGGCCGGCTCGTCCTTGACGATCTCGCGCAGCAGCGCGGCCATCTCCTCGTCGTAGGCGGCGCTGACCGCGGCGAGCGCCGCGAAGTCATTGACGAGCTGGGGTTCCAGCTCCTCGCGCGGGATGCGCCGGCCGTCCAGCCAGATCAGCGCCGTCGACTCGGCGAGCGAGATCCAGGAACGGACGACCAGTTCGAGGCGCGCGGGCGGATCGGTCACGCCCAGGTGCGAAAGGATCTGGACATACGCGGCCTGCCGTACGGAGTCGACGAGCGCGTTGGTCGTCGAGGAGCCGACCGCCGGACCGCCGCGCATCAGGGCGGAGAAACCGGGCCCGTGCTCGTCCACGAAGTCGAAGTAGCGGTGCATCACGCGCAGCAGCCGCGCCCCCAGCGGACCCTCGTGCGGCTCCACGAAGCGGGCCGCCAGATCGTCCGAGGCCCGCTGCAACGCGGCCTCGTACAGGCTGAGTTTGCCGGGGAAGTAGTGGTAGACCAACGGGCGGGAAATGCCGGCGGCCGACGCTATCTCATCGATGGAGACCTCGTCGGGCGAGCGGCGGCTGAACAGTTCGAGGGCGACGCCGATCAACTGCTGCCGCCGCTCCTCGACTCCCATTCTGCGGCGAACCCCGATAGTCATGCGAACACCTTACCGATCGATTCCGGCCTCGAACGGGCCGGATCGATCACGGGGCGTCCCCGGCCGCACCCCACGGGCCCGGAAACCGCCCGTGTCAGCGCAGTCCGCGCAGCGAACGCCCGTCCTTCAGGGTGCCCTTGAGCTGAGCCTGCGCTCCCTGCTCGGCCGGCACGGTCAGCAGACTGCCCTGCTGTACTCCGTTCACGCCACCCGTCGCCCGGATCGACGCGGTCTCCCGGCCTCCCGCGGCCAGCAGGTACCAGTCGCCGGCCTTCGACTTCCACAGCACCCCCGCCAGCACGTGCGGGTCACGCTCCCCGCACGCCGGGACGTTCTCGGCCTTCGCCGCCGCCGCCCCGTACGCCCCGCCCGGCGTGTGGAACTGCGCCAGCACCCGTGCCCCGCCGCCCCGCCAGGTCTCGGCCCGCGTGCACACCCAGGCCGCCGAGCCGCTCGCGTCGGGCAGCGGCTGCTCGTTGAACGCCCAGGCGTTGACGCTCCGCACCCCCGCCGAGCGCACCGTGCCCAGCGAGCAGGCGAACGGCTGCCAGGTGCGCAGCGCCGCGGCGCCGGACACCTCACGCGGGGAACCCGGCCGTCCGGTGGTGAGCCGCGCCGGAACGAGTTCGCCGAGGTCGGTCAGCAGCCGCGTCCTGGCGCCGTCCGTCACTTGCAGCACGTTCCACGAGGTGCAGGGGCCGGACCGCAGGGCCGGGCTGGCCAGGGGCGTGGTCACACCGTCGGTGAGCGTGAGGTCCATCGCGCCGGAGCCCGGCTTCATCAGGTCCCGCTCGCCGGCCTTCTTCACCCAAGGGGCCGTCAGATAACGGACGTTGCCGTCGGAGCGGCCCAGGACCACCGCGCCCGCCTCGGCCCGGCCGGCCCCGTCCACCCGGGCGAAGTCGAGGGCGGCGCCCTGCGTGCCGTCCTTCGGCTCGGCGTACCGGGCGATGCGCAGACCGTCGTAGAGGATCACCACGCGCGCCGCGTCGACCGTCCCCGCGTACAGCAGCTGGGGCGGTCCGGCCGGGCCGCCGGAGAGGGTGCCGGGGGTCACCGACACCTGGACCGTCCCGCCCGGGCGGGCCCACACGGCCAGGGCGCGCCTGAGCAGGGCCTTGTCGCCGGTCAGGTCGCCGCGGGCCGGCCACACGGAGAAGTCGGTGCGCGCCGAGCTGCGCCAGGCCTCCGGGGGCATCCGGGTCAGCTTCGAGGGGTCCAGGGCGGCCTGCGCGGCCGGGTTGCGCGCGTACGGCGGTGCCGCGGCGCCCTCGGGGCCCCAGCCCTCACCGGGCAGCCCGAGCAGCGCCCCGCACACCAGCAGGGCGGCACCGGCGGCCAGCGCGGCCTTCAGGTGCTGGCGGCGGCGCATCAGGTCGGTGGGGCGGGCCTGGAGCGAGCACGGGTCGAACTCGGGGGAGTCGAGCAGCCCGTACTGGGCGGGGATCCCGCCGGCCTCCAGCACCGCGCCCTCCGGGTCGGCGACGCCCACCGCGGCGAGGACCTTGCCCACCCCCTCGTCCGTGAGCCGCTCCAGACCGCGCAGCGCGTAGACGGCCCGGGCCGGTCCCGACAGGGTGGACAGCCGCTGATCCAGGGCGAGTTCGTCGGCGCCGCCGGAGCGCGGGAACAGCTTCAGGCCCCACACGTGCGGCAGCAGCGGCGGCAGCTGGGCCCGCTTGGGCCACGCCTTCGCCGTCAGCGGCAGCCCCGCCTCCAGCGCCGAGCGCAGCACCTGAAGACGGACCAGGGCGTAGCCGGGGTCACCGTCCCGGCCGGTGGACTGGGTGGGGATAACGGGGGCCGGTGTGCGGTTGCGGGGGAGGGCCCGCTGGGTGAGGGCGTGTGCGGTCAGGACGCGGCGGCTGCGGCCCAGCCGGGGCGGCAGCACCAGGTAGGCCAGCCGGACGAGCCTCGGGTAGTGCTCGACGAGCGCGGCCTCGGCCTGCTCGACGTCCACGAGCAGACCGGTGGGGGTGGGGGGTGCGGGGCGCGGGGCGACATCCTGTGACTGCACGTTCAGCAGAACGAGCGAATCGGGGGATGGTCACCTGGAGGCGGAGTGTCACGCCCCCGGGTGCTGCCCGGGTTCCACGAGCAGCCGGGCGTAGTTCGCCATGGACCGCTGGTAGCGCGGCAGATGCGGTGCCAGGGCACCCAGCGCCAGCGCCAGGGCCTCCCGGTCGCGGCCGAGACTCGACAGGCACAGGGCGAGACAGGCGCGTACGGCGTCGTCCAGCTCGTCGGAGGGCGCGACCAGTTCGGGCGTCAGCAGGGCGACGCCCTCCTCGGCCCGGCCGATGTTCCGCAGGGAGCTGGCCAGCTGGATCTTCGTCCGGCGGGCCTTGTAGGGGCTCACGTCGGCGAGGCCGAGCCGCAGCGCCTCCTGGTAGAGGGGGACCGCCTTGTCGGAGCGGCCCGTGGAGTCCCAGGCGCAGGCCTGCTCGAACGGGGCGTGCGGACTGCCTTCGGGCAGCTCGGCGACGAGGGCGTCGACGTCGGCGCGGAAGCGGGCCTCGTCCTCCTCCGTCTCGGCGTAGTCGCCGGAACGGTCCCAGAGGGCGGCCACACGGTCTTCCCAGTCCTGATCCACCGGGACACCCTCGCACAGGAGTGCACAGCGGGGCAGCGGAATTTGAGCATGTCCGGAGCCGCAGCCGTATCGAAGGCGAGAGCCTCTTGCCGGGGCTCCGTGCGGCATGCGTCCGGATCGTGCCGTGGCAGGACCGTGCCGACAAGGACCGGAGGAACAGATGAGGGTGACCCGACCGATGCTCGCGCTGAGCGGCGCGGTGGCGATACTGGCGCTGACCGGCTGCGGCGGATCCGGCGGCAAGGACGAGGCGGCCGTTGTGAAGGAGGTGAGCGGCAGCCTGGAGCACATCGCGGCCGAGGCCGACTGCGAGCCGGACATGCAGACGGACGCGGACACCATCCGCCAGGCCCTGTGCAAGAAGGGCAAGGACAAGTACGTCCTCGCCACCTTCGCCACCGACCGCGGCCAGCGCGAGTGGCTCAACAGCGCCAAGGACTACGGCGGCTACTACCTCGTCGGCCGCAAGTGGGTCGCCGTCGGCCAGCAGAAGACGGTCACCGCGCTCCAGGGCACCCTCGGCGGCACGATGGAGGAGGGTTCCGAGCACATGAACCCCGGCGGCAGCCACAACAAGGGCGGCGGTCACGGCAGCGGCAGCAGCAGCCATCACGGCTGATCGCCCCGGGACCGGAACAGCCGAAAGCCGGCGGTGGGAATTCCCACCGCCGGCTTTCGGCTGTCGTCCGGACCAGGACTACTGGCAGTCCTCGCCGTTGTTGATGCACTGGACCATCTCGTTCATCACGTTCTCGTCGAAGAAGTTGATGAAGTCGTTGTGGTCGGTGATCGCCTTGTGCAGCTGCTCCGGGAAGGAGTCGACCGCGAAGGCGTTCTGCACCTGCCCGTTGTCGATCTGCGGCGCCTGTACGTCGTAGACCAGGCGGACCTGGAGCTGGGGGATGGCCTTGAAGCCGTTCGAGCAGCTGCCGTCCGCCTCCACGAAGTCCACGTGGGTGCGGTGGTTGGCGCTGTCGATGTTCTGGCCGTCCCAGCAGCTCTGGAAGTTGGACGTCCGGACCACGGAGCTGCCCTCGGGGCAGAGCGGGTACTTGTCCGTGACCTGGCGGTCCTCGAAGCCGGTGCAGCTCCAGGAGGTGTTGGCGTTGTTCAGGCCGTTGGTGAAGGACTTGGCGTCACCGGTGATGATGCGCAGGGCCTTCGGCATCGCCACGACGTCGCTGGTGCGGTTGCCGACGAACTTCAGCTGCGCCTCGGCGGGCTCGACGATCTTGCCGACGTTGCCGTCCTGGCCACCGCCGGGCTGACCGGCGTCGATGTCGTCCGAACCGTCCTGGATCCGCAGGACCGGCCAGAAGTACGAGGACTTGTCGCCCTGGTTCTGGCAGGTGGTCTGGGCGTTCGCCAGGTCCTCGTCGCTCGCGAAGGCGTTGTTGCTCTGGTTGCCGACGTAGTCGTGCTGGTGCTGCGCGCCGTTGGAGACACCCGGCGCCACGATCACGTTGTCCGAGTTGCGGTTCTCGTTCTCGTTGGTGCCGCAGTTCGTGGTGAACGTGCCCGTGGAACCGCCGTCGCCGTTCGCGGCGAGGCCGTTCGGCAGGTTGCGGGAGTTGGGCTGGACGTCCTGGATGTTGATGAAGTCGTCCGCCACGGGGCCGTTGGCGGCCTGGCCGCCGTTGCCGCCCTGGTCCTGCCCGTTGTCCTGGCCGCCGTTGTCCTGACCCTGGTCCTGACCGCCCTGGTCCTGGCCGTCGTTGTTCTGGCCGTCGTTGTTCTGGCCACCGCCGGCCTGGCCGTCGTTGGTGTCGGCCTCGGCGGCCATGCCCTTGCAGGCGGCCAGCTGCTCGAGGTTGCCCGGGGCCTGTCCGCCCACCCGCCGGATGTTGATGCCGATCCGGTCGATGACCGCGACGCGCTTCGACTTCAGCGGGCCCAGGATGGCGTTGTCGACGAAGCCCGCGTCACCGGCCTGGGCCTGACGCGTGGAGGCGAGCCGGGTGTAGGCCTCGCTGATCTGCTTGTCGAGGTTGGCCAGCTCCTTGTCCACCCCCTGGCGAGCACCGTCCGGCACATCGGTCAGCTTCTGTCCGACGTCCGGGCACTGGATCGTGGCGATCTGTGCGCCCGCGGACTTCGTCTGGTTCGCCGAGTTCTCCTCGTGCGCCGAGGCGTAGAAGTTTGCCCAGATCAGCCCGCCCCCACCGAGCGCTAGGGCCGCCGATGCGGCAATGGCCTTGGTGGCCAGCGGCGTACGGCGTTTTCTTGTGTTGCGTCCCATGGAACTCCTCTGACTTCCTTTTTCGGGGGCATCGAGGCGCCCGACAGGAGTGAAGCGGCTCCCTTCCATACGGAGGGCGTCCCAGGGGTGTTCAGAGGTCTCGGAAATTGATGCGAGATTCGTGAGGACACTGTGTTCTCAACAGCCCCTTCGGCACCGGGAGTTGTGGATCGTCCACGGTGGGTGAGGCGGCCCGTCCGGTTTCATCGGCCGTGGTCGAGATACGCGAGAACCGCCAGCACGCGCCGGTTGTCGTCGTCCGAGACCTCAAGGCCCAGTTTGGCGAAGATGTTGGCGGTGTGCTTGGCGATCGCCCGTTCCGTCACGACCAGCTTCCCGGCGATGGCCGCGTTGGACCGGCCCTGCGCCATCAGCTCCAGCACCTCCCGCTCCCGGGGCGTCAGCCGCGCCAGCGGCCGGTCGTCGCCCGAACGGCGAGCCAGCAGCTGCTGGATGACCTGCGGGTCCATCGCCGTGCCCCCGGCGGCGACCCGCCGCACGGCGTCGACGAACTGCTCGGCGTCGAACACCCGGTCCTTCAGCAGGTAGCCGACCCCGCCGCTGCCGTCGGCGAGCAGCTCACGCGCGTACAGCTGCTCCACGTGCTGGGAGAGCACCAGCACCGGCAGTCCGGGCCGCCGCCGGCGGGCGTCCAGCGCGCACTGCAAGCCCTCGTCGGTGTGCGTGGGCGGCAGGCGTACGTCGACGACGGCGACGTCCGGGTCCAGTTCGGTCAGCGCGGCGGCCAGTTCGGGCCCGGACTCGACGGCCGCCGCGATCTCGAAGCCGTGCGCCTGGAGCAGCCGGACGAGTCCGTCCCGCAGCAGGAAGAGGTCTTCGGCCAGGACTACGCGCAAGGGATCTCCATGGTGACCATGGTGGGGCCGCCCGCGGGACTGCTGACGGCCAGGACGCCGTCGAATGTACCCAGTCGCCGCTCGACCCCGGCCAGTCCCGAACCGGCCCCGATCACCGCGCCGCCCTTGCCGTTGTCGGTGACGGTCGCCCGCAGCATGCCGTCCGCCCGGTGCAGGTCGATCCAGATCCGGTCGGCGCCCGAGTGCTTCACGGCGTTGGTGAGGACCTCACTCACGGCGAAGTACGCGGCCGACTCCACCGGCGCCTGAGCCCGCCCGGGCAGGTCCACGCTCACCTCGGTGGCCACCGGCAGCCGCAGCGCCAGGGCCCGTACCGCGTCGCCCAGGCCCCGCTCGGCGAGGACCGGCGGATGGATGCCGCGCACCAGCTCGCGCAGCTCGGCCAGCGCCTCCACCGAGGACTTCCGCGTCTGCGCGATCAACTCCTTGGCCTGGGCCGGGTCCTTGTCGAGGAGCGCCTCGATGGTGCCCAGGTCCATGCCGACCGCGACCAGCCGGGCCTGGGCCCCGTCGTGCAGGTCCCGCTCGATGCGCCGCAGTTCGGCCGCGGAGGTGTCGACCGCGTCCCGCCGGGTCTCGGTCAGGACCCGTACCCGCTCGGCCAGTTCCCGCTGGCTGCCACCGAGCACGGCCCGGGTGAGCCGGAAGTGGACGCCCAGCAGGCGCGGAGTGAGGAAGTGCGCGAGGAACAGCAGCACCAGGCCCAGGGCCGCCGCACCGAACGCGGACGCCTGCCCGGTGACCGGCAGGAACCCGTACCAGTACCCGTCGGGGAAGACCCGCCACAGGCCGATCGCGAGCGCGAACCCCTCCAGCGGATACAGGAGCAGAACCGCAGGCAGCAGCGCCGTGAAGAACCCGGCGGTCATGTCGACCGGCAGCCACCGCAGGTCCCGCCAGGTCGCCGGGTCGCGCAGCATCCCGAAGGTGCGCGACGAGGGGGTTGGCGTCCTCCGGCAACGGCCGGTACGCCGACGGGATCCGCACCCCGCCCCACTGAGCCGCGAGCACCCGCCGCCAGTCGGCGAACGCCCGCACCCCCGTCAGCACGTAGGGCGTGGTGACGATTCCGACCCCGATCGGGATGAGCGCGATCGAAACCAGGGACAGGCAGAAGCACAGCACCGCCCCCGGCAGGGAGATCAGGGCCAGCGCCAGCCCCCGCACCGCGGCGAGCCCGATGCCCCGCCCTGTCGTCCGCCCGTTGCCGTTCGTCGTGTCCATGGTCATGACGTCAGTCTCGTCGAGCGCGCGTGCCGGGTCACGGGGCCGGGACACCCGGCCGGGGGGTGGTGCTACGTACACCCTCGTCGGGTTGTTCAGGCACCGGTGCCGGACGCGAGCACCTTCGCCTCCACCTCCGGATCGAGCCCCGAGCGCGGCCGGTCCGGGCGCTGGGGCGCCACGCCCCCGACGTCCTGGAGCCACCGCCAGGTGTCCGCCACGGTCTCCTCGACGGGCCGGCAGACCAGCCCGGCCCCGACCGCCCGGGAGACGTCCGCGCTGTGCAGGGCGTCGTGCAGGTCGCTGCCCGGCGGCACCCACACCGGCAGCTCGGTCCACGGCTCGATGCCCGCCTCCAGGATCACCCCGGGTTCGGTCCAGCGGAGCTCGGCGGTGCCGCCGGTGACTCGCGCGCAGGCGTCGAGCAACGAGCCCATGGTGGCGTGGCCCTGCGGACTGACCAGGTTGTACGGCCCGCTCAGATCCTGCTCGGCCGCGTGCAGGATCCACCCGGCGAGGTCGCGGACGTCCACATACTGGAGGGGCAGTTCACGCGGGCCGGGCGCCAGCACCGGGCCGCCGCGCGCCGTGCGGCCCAGCCACCAGGGCAGCCGGCCGATGTTCTCGTACGGGCCGAGGATCAGCCCGGATCGTACGAGCACCGACCGGTCCGCGCCGAAGGCGTCCACCACCGCCAGTTCACCACCCCGCTTGTCCTGCGGGTACGCGGTCTGCTCCGCGTCGGCCGACGCCCCCTCCACCACAGGCGCGTCCTCGCCGTACCCGGCGGGCGGGGCCCACGCGTACACCGAACAGCTCGACACGTACACGTACCGGCCGGCGCGGCCCCGCAGCAGCCGCGCCGTGTCCCGCACCGCGCTCGGCGCCGCCGACCAGGTGTCGACGACGGCGTCCCACTCGCCCGGGTCGTCGGCCAGGGCGGACAGCCCACCGGGGGCGGTGCGGTCACCGAGCAGCGACCGCGCGCCCGGCGGGGCCTCGTGCCGCCCCCGGTGGAAGACTGTCACGTCCCAGCCCCGCCCCAGCGCCGCCTCCACGACGGCCCGCCCCACGAACTCCGTACCACCCAGCAGCAGAAGCCTCATGCCGGTGACTCTGCCCGGTGGGGCGAGGGGGCGGAACCGGGATCTGCTGTCAGCAGACGGAGCAACTCCGCTCGCCCAGGGGCGTCAGTGTCACTTCGGCGGCACGTACGTGTAGCCGACGCGGCGCACCGTCCGGATCGTGTCGCGGTGCTCCGCGCCCAGCTTGCGGCGCAGACGGGCGACGTGGACGTCGACCGTGCGGCCGTCCCCCACGTGCCCGTAGCCCCACACCGTGCCGACCAGCTGGTCGCGGGTGTGCACCCGGCCCGGGTGCGCCACCAGGTGCGCCAGCAGCTCGAACTCCAGATACGTGAGGTCGAGGGGCCGCCCGGCCACCTGGGCGGTGCGCTGCACGGTGTCGACGCGGATCAGCGGCTCGCCGCCCGGCCCGGCGGCGGGCTCCGGTCCGGCGTCCTGCGGCAGGGCGGGCACCGCCACCGGGAACGGCGGCTGCTGGTCGGCCGGGACGAGCACCAGGTAGCCGACCATCGGCGGCTGCCCCGGCAGCGTGGGCAGGGTGTGCGGCGGCGCGGGCAGCCAGGTGGCACCCGGCAGCAGGTCCGCGACCGTCACCACCTCGTCCCGGTCGACGGCACGCAGCCGGTGCCGGGGGCCGTGCGGCGCGGGGGCGGTGAAGGGGGCGGCGGGGGTCAGGGAACGAGTGGTCGCCATGAGAGGTCAGCTCTTTCGCGCGAGGAGTTCGTCGGGGAGGTCGACGGCCGCGATTCGTGGTCGGGCTCGCCGAGGGACGTACGCGGTTCGCGCTGGCCGAAGGCCGGGGTGTACGGCTTTAGAGGGCCGGCGCGTTCATCGCGCGGCAACACACCCGGTCGAAGTCGTCGTGCTGACGGGACGGCCAGAAGGGCTCCAGGTCGTGACGACCCGTCGCGGTGCACTTCTGGTGGCTGGCCATGCCTCCATTGAAGCAGAGCTGGTCCCGCACGGGGACCCTCCTCTCACTGCTTGGACAACCGCGCCCCGTCGGGGGCGCGGGGAACCGCGCGACGAGCCACGACGCCGCGGCAGACGAACCGAGGCGCCCACCGCGGACGGTGAGCGCCTCGGGGAGCCTGCGGGACAGGTCAGACCTGGCCGGCCTTCTCCAGCGCCGAGCAGCAGGTGTCGACGAGCAGCCGCGTCACCACGTACGGGTCGACGTTGGCGTTCGGACGGCGGTCCTCGATGTAGCCCTTGCCGTCCTTCTCGACCTGCCACGGGATGCGGACCGACGCGCCGCGGTCGGAGACGCCGTAGGAGTACTTGTCCCACGGGGCGGTCTCGTGCAGGCCGGTGAGGCGGTCGTCGATGCCGGCGCCGTAGTTCTTGACGTGGTCGAGCGGCTTGGAGCCCTCACCGAGCGACTCGGCCGCGGTGATGATCGCGTCGTAGCTCTCGCGCATCGCCTTGGTGGAGAAGTTGGTGTGAGCGCCGGCGCCGTTCCAGTCGCCCTTGACCGGCTTGGGGTCGAGGGTGGCGGCGATGTCGAAGTCCTCGGCGGTGCGGTAGAGCAGCCAGCGGGCCACCCACAGGTGGTCGGAGACCTCCAGCGGGGAGACCGGACCGACCTGGAACTCCCACTGGCCGGGCATGACCTCGGCGTTGATGCCGGAGATGGCGAGACCGGCCTTCAGGCAGTTGTCCAGGTGCGCCTCGACCACGTCACGGCCGAAGATCTCGTCCGCGCCGACACCGCAGTAGTAGCCGCCCTGCGGGGCCGGGAAGCCGCCCTTGGGGAAGCCGAGCGGGTAGCCGTCCTTGAAGAACGTGTACTCCTGCTCGATGCCGAAGATCGGCTCCTGCGCGGCGAACTTCTCCGCGACCTCGGTCAGCGCCGCGCGGGTGTTGCTGGCGTGCGGGGTGAGGTCGATGTTCAGGACCTCGCACAGCACCAGGATGTCGTCGCCACCGCGGATCGGGTCCGGGCAGGAGAAGACCGGCTTGAGGACGCAGTCCGAGGAGTGGCCCTCGGCCTGGTTGGTGGAGGACCCGTCGAAGCCCCAGATCGGCAGCGCGTCCAGACCGGCGGGGGAGCCCGCAATGATCTTGGTCTTGGAACGCAGCTTGGCCGTCGGCTCGGTGCCGTCGATCCAGATGTACTCAGCCTTGAAGGTCACGGGCCTCATCCTCGGGTGTGTCCGGGCGCGTATCGCGGGTGCTTTGCGGCGCTGCGGCACTGGGGCGCCGCGTCTGCTGCCCGGCAGCCTGGCAACAGGCGATTTCCCGGCCATTGCTCGCATGTGAACCCCGTGTTACCGGGTGATGCTGTGCCGCACCTCACGCCGAGAGGCCGCGCTGCGCTGCGCGGCGCCCTTCACCGGCTTCCCTCCGTCAAGCCGGTGACCGGCGCCGCGCGGGCCCGCACGCGCCGGTCCTGCCGCCCCTGGCCGGGGGCGGCAGGACCGGTGACACGTACGAGGTGGGCGGCCGAGGGGGTGGCCGCCGCCTCATCGCTTCACTGGGTCGTACGGCGTCACCCCACCTTCTCGATCAGGGCCCGGCGGATCAGGAACTTGCCGGGCTCACGGACCTGTTCGAAGGCCGCGTTGTTGAGCAGCGCACAGCTGCCGGACACCGAAGTGACCTCCACCGTCGTGGACTTGTTGTTGTCCAGGTTGGTGACCTTCAGCTTCGTGCCGGCCGGGAACTGGTTGCTGGACGCGGCAGGCGCACCGCCCTCGCCGGAGAGCGTGACCGTGGAGCCGTTGCACACCTGCTGCCCGGAGGCGGCACCGCCGCCGGTGTCTCCCCCGGGGGCGGACGCGGCGGGTTGCGACGGCTGGGCCGAGGCCGCGGGCGGCTGGGCCGGCTGGGCGGGCTGCGACGGCTGCGCGGTCTGGGAGTCCTGAGCCGACTCCCCGACGGCGCATCCCGACGCCTCCTGCTTCCGCTTGATCTCCGCGACGACCGCCTCGCGGTTGGCGATCCGCGCCTCGGACTGGGCGTCCGGGTTGGCCCGCTGGTCCGCGATGAACTTCTGGTTGTTGCCGAGGGCGGTGGCGAGACCCAGGCAGACCGTCGACTCCGACGCCGACTTGGGGGTCGGCGCGGCGTTCGACGTGCTCGCCATGACGAAGGCCCCGCCTCCCGCCACCGTCGCCGCGCTGACCAGCAGCGCGATCTTCTTCTTCGTGCCGAGAGTTCTCCTGCGCGACATGCGCGCCTCCTGAGAGGTAGGGGAGCGTACGCCGCTATGTACGAGATACCGAACGAGGTTACTCAGTGGTTACAGGAGTCACTCAAGTGACCTGCACCACATGCGGGTCCGGAGCCGACGGCGCGTCAGCGCGACAGGGCGTCCCGTACGGCCTCGTCGGTGCGCCCGACGACGGCCGTTCCGTCGTCCGCGGTGATGATCGGGCGCTGGATCAGCTTCGGGTGCTGTGCGAGTGCCGTGATCCAGCGGCCGCGTGAACCGGCGTCCCGCGGCCACTCCTTGAGCCCGAGCTCCTTGGCGTCGGCCTCCTGGGTGCGGGTGATGTCCCAGGGTTCGAGGCCGAGGCGGTCGAGCACGCCCCGGATCTCGTCCTCGCTCGGCACGTCCTCCAGGTAGCGGCGGACGGTGTAGTCGGCGCCCTCGGCGTCGAGCAGCGTCAGGGCGCTGCGGCACTTCGAACACGCGGGGTTGATCCAGATCTCCATGCGCACACGGTACGCGCCGACCGTCTTGTTCGAATTTCTGGCGCCTCACCCGCACCTTGCGGACCTGCCGTGACGTAACGCCAATTCCCTTATCCACCTGGGGTTTTGCCGCTCTCGGCGGACTCCCCGTTGTCAGTGCCGGGCGGTAAACTGTAAGCAGTGTTCGAGGGTGGCGCCGGGGATGCCGACGTCTTCGGTGAGCCGCCCGACGCGACAGGAGGATGCCCGTGCCCGCTGCCGCCCTGAAGTCGAAGCCGTTGCCCACCCAGTCCACTGCGAAGCGTCCCGTCCTGCTCGACCTGCCGTACGCGCCCGTGGAGAAGCGGCCGCTGCCGCCGGGCCGGCCCCGTCAGTGGTACGTGACGCACAACCGCCGCCTCAAGGCGATGCGCCTGGCGATCGCCCTGCTCGACTCGGGCGTCTACATGCCGAACCAGGCCCGCAACGAGACGATCCGCGACACGGCGGAGCAGATCGGCGTCCACCCGCCGTCGGACACGACGTGCCACATGGTGCGGGCGTTCATGCGCTACGCCCGCTGACCCGCTCGGCTGCGAGCGCCGGGTGCCCTGGACGACGGGGCGCCCGGCGCTCGTTCATGCTGCCCGGCCGGGCGCGGGGATCACCGGGGGGTTCAGGCGGGCGAAGCCCTCCTGGCGCTCATAGGGGAAGTGGGGGTACGGCGCCGGGCGGTGGCTCGCCGCGTCGAGCTTCGCCACCTGTCCGGGGGTGAGGCTCCAGCCGACGGCGCCGAGGTTCTGCCGCAACTGCCGCTCGTCCCAGGCGCCGATGAGGACGGACGACACGGTCGGCCGCTGAAGCAGCCAGTTCAGGGCGATCTGCGGCACCGCCCTGCCCGTCTCCTCGGCGATCTCGTCCAGGGCGTCGACCACGGCGTAGAGGTGCTCGTCGGAGACGGGCGGGCCGTGGTCGGCGGTGCGGTGCAGGCGACTGCCGGGCGGGAGCGGTGTGCCGCGGCGGACCTTGCCGGTGAGGCGCCCCCAGCCGAGCGGGCTCCAGACGATCGCGCCGAGACCCTGGTCGAGGGCGAGCGGCATCAGCTCCCACTCGTAGTCGCGGCCGATCAGGGAGTAGTACACCTGATGCGCCACATAACGGGGACGGCCGTGCCGCTCGGCGGCCGCGAGGGACTTCATCACCTGCCAGCCGGAGAAGTTGGAGACGCCGGTGTAGCGCACCTTGCCCGCCTGGACCAGTGAGTCGAGCGCGGCCAGCACCTCCTCCACCGGGGTCCCGGCGTCGAAGGCGTGGAGCTGGAAGAGGTCGAGGTGGTCCGTGCCGAGTCGGCGCAGGGCGTCCTCGCAGGCGCGGATCAACCGGGAGCGGGAGGAGCCCGCGTCGCCGGGGCCGTCGCCCATCGGCAGGCTCGTCTTCGTGGAGACGATCACCTGGTCGCGGCGGCCCTTGATCGCCTCCCCGAGCACCTCCTCGGACGCGCCGCCGGAGTAGACGTCGGCGGTGTCGAACATCGTGATCCCGGCGTCCAGGCAGATGTCCACCAGGCGGCGCGCCTCCCGCGCGTCGGTCGTGCCCCAGGCGCCGAAGAGCGGGCCCCGCCCGCCGAACGTGCCGGCTCCGAAGCTCAGCGCCGGGACCATCAGGCCGGACGCGCCCAGTCGTCTGTACTCCATCGCGGACTCCTGTCGACAGCGACCCTGCTTAACGGGTCTCTGGTTCCGTTAACAATCACTAAGGCAGCAGGGTGAAGTCGTTAATGGAACAGGAGTGCCGTTATGGCTGACGGAGGTGAGCCCGGGACCGTACGACCCGGGGGACGCACGGCGCGCGTGCGGGAGGCGGTGCTGCGGGCCGCCGAGGACGCCCTCACGGAGCAGGGCTTCACCGACCTGGACCTGGCCGACGTCGCGCGCCGCGCCGACGTGGGCAAGACGACCGTCTACCGGCGCTGGGGAACGGTGACCGCCCTGGTGGCCGACCTTCTCGAGGACATGGCCGAGCAGTCCGCGCCGCGCACCGAGACCGGATCGCTGCTCGGCGACCTGACGGCCAACGCCCGCCTCGTCCAGCGCACCTTGACGGACCCTCGGCAGGGGCCGCTGTTCAAGGCCCTGATCGCCGCGGCGACCGGCGACGCGCGAACGGCCGCCGCGCTGCACCGCTTCTACGACATCCGCGTCAGGGAATGGGCTCCCTGTGTCCGGCAGGCCGTCGACCGGGGCGAGGTGCCCGGGGGCACCGACCCGCACGAGGTCGTCCGCGCGGTCTCCGCCCCCCTCTACTACCACCTGCTGATCAGCGGCGGCCGACTCGACGAGGCCACCGCCGACCGGGCCGCCGAGGCGGCGGTGACGGCGGCGCGGGCGGGGGTCTACGTCACGGGCGGAGACGGGAAGCCCCAGCGCGCGTGACGGACGGGGAAGCGCGGCAGAAGCGCCGGGGCCCGGGTCACGGGGGCACCGGACGGGTGCGGGACGCACGCGACCGCCCCCCGGCCGGCCCGCTCCCTCAGGCGTACCGCTCGGTGCGGGACGCACGCGACCGCCCCGACCGGCCCGCCTCCTCAGGCGTACCGTTCCATCAGCCCTTCCACATACGCCTCCAGCCGCTCGCCCAGCACCCGCGGCGTCAGATCGGTCCGGCCCAGTTCCCGCCAGGGCCCCGCCAGCTTCGCCGCGTCGGGGACGTACGCCAGGGCATCGAGCAGCCGCCAGTACAGATGCTCCGGGCCGTCGGCCAGTCGCCGCCCGCCCAGGGCCTCGTAGCGCTCCCGGAAACCGAGGCCGTAGCCGGGGCCGAACAGCAGCGCCAGTGCCGTCGAGCAGTGGGCGACGTCCAGGTCGGCGGGCCCCCACGAGGTCTCCACCCAGTCGACGACACCACTGATCCGCAGACCGGCCCCCGAACCGGTGAACAGGACGTTCCCGGGGTGGAAGTCGCGGTGCAGGAAGCAGCCGTCGTAGGGCGGGGGAGCGCGGCGGATGACGTCCACGGCCCGCTCCCACCCGGCCGGGACCGCCGCCGGCGACGTCCACGCCTGGTACGCACGCGGACGCTCCCGGGGGACGATCCGGTGGATCCGGGCCAGCTGGCCCGCCAGCAGGTCCACCCGCGCGTCGAGTTCCTCCTCGTCCACCCGGACCCGCCCCGGCAGCACGGACATCAGCAGGGACGGATGGTCGCAGTGCTCGCCGGTCGCGTCGACGCCGATCAGCTCGGCGGCCGGCACGCCCTCCTGCTCCGCCAGCAGCGTGAGGATCTCCGCCTCGCGGGTCAGCAGCCCGGGCGCGTGCCGCCGGAAGAAGGGCTTCACGAAGGTCCGCAGCGCCAGCTCGGTGCCGTCGTCGAGGGTCAGCCGCCGCATCTGGGCGCTCCAGCCACCGGTCAGGAAAGCCGACTTGCCGACCGTACGGTCCTCGGGCAGCTGTTTGGCCACCCACGCGCGGGTCGCCGTCCAGCCCTGCTCGCCGAGCCCGGTCAGCACGGCGGCGACGAACTCGCGGCGATCCTCGGGGTGGTCGCGGAACCACAGTCCCAACCGGTGCTCGGCGTCCGGGAGTTCCCAGTGGGTGAACTGGGCCCGCCGGGCCAGCGCCTCGCAGAACGCCTCGGTCACGGCGGGCGGGATCACCTCGTCCGTGCCCGGCACCACGAGCACCGCCCGTCCCTCGAACGCCCGCAGGACGTCGAGCGCCGGGGCCGCGCGCCAGCTCCCGGGCCTGCGGATGATCTCGCTGAACCGCCCGTCACCGGCGCCGAACGGCACGTCCCACGCCTCGGCCCCGTACACCGCCGGCGCGCACAGCCCCAGGGCCGCCACCCGGTCCCCGTAGTGCCCCACGAGGTCCGCCACCGTCTGGCCGCTCATGCTGATCCCGGCCAGGACCAGCGGGGCGTCCCCCCGCGCGTGGGCGTCGATGACGGAGACGGCCTGTTCGAAGCGGCGGCGCAGGCTCAGCTCCCGCAGCAGGCCGGTGCTCTCCCCGTGCCCGGAGAAGTCGAAGGCGAGGGCGTGACAGCCGTGCGCGGCGAACTCCGCCAGCAGCGGCACCAGCCGCTCCTTGTTTCCGGTGCCCGCGCCGTGCAGCAGGACGACCGTGGCCCGGACCGGCCGGCCACTGCCGGTGGTCAGTCCGCTGAGCCGTTCGCCGCCGACGACGTGATGGAAAGGGATCAGCCCACTCATACGGCCATTCACTCACGCGGCCCCGGTCCACGAGGGGCGTTCACAGCCCTGGCGCCCCCCACACCGGGAACCAGCGGCCCAGGTCCGGCTCCAGGCGCAGATCACCGGAGAGCGCGGCCCGCACCTGGAGTTCGAGTGCGCTGTCGCGCCGCTCCGTGCCGTCCGGCAGGGGTGCGAAGGGGTAGAACGTGCCGCGCTTGTAGAGGTAGACCAGCGCGAGCCGACGGCCGGCGCGGTCCTCGAACCCGACCAGGGAGCACAGCAACTGGGGACCGAAACCGTTGGCCTCCAGCTGGCTGTTCACGGCGTGCAGGTCGTTCACGAGCGCGGAGAGCCGGTCGGGCGAGCGGTGCGAGACCAGCCACGAGTAGCCGTAGTCGTCCTGCCGCAGCTCCACCGGCGGGCCGTCGCGGTCGGTGTCGGCGTCCAGCAGGGCCTGCACCTCGCGGTGGGACTGCTCGAAGGCCGCGCCCTCGACGGTGGCGAAGCACACCGCGCCCCGCCCGGTCGGCGTGAAGCCCGCGGCGGCCTCCAGCGTCACGGCCGCCGCGGGCAGGGCGAAGATCCGGTCGAGATCCGCCCCGACCGGTTTCGTCCGGCCGAGCAGGATGTCCAGCAGTCCCATGGGTCGGTCACATCCCTCCGGGGGCCGCCGCCTCGCCCAGCTCGGCGGAGATCCGGCCCAGCTGGTCGAGCCGCTGCTCCAGGCTCGGGTGGGTCGAGAAGAGCCGCGCGATCCCGGGCTCGCGGCCCAGCGCCGGTGTGAAGTAGAAGGCGTTGAAAGCCTGGGCCGTGCGCAGGTCCTTGGCGGGGATGCGGGCGATGTCGCCGCAGACCTTGGTGAGCGCGGAGGCCAGTGCCGAGGGCCGGCCGGTGAGCAGCGCGGCCGCCCGGTCCGCAGCCAGTTCCCGGTACCGGGACAGGGCCCGGATCAGCAGGAAGCTGATCGCGTAGACGGCCGCGGACACACCCATCACGGCGGCGAAGACGGCAGCGGTGTTCTGGTCCCTGCGGCCCCCGCCGAACAGCTGCGAGTAGAAGGCGAACCGCACGATCAGCCCCGCGATCACCCCGAGGAACGACGCGACGGTGATCACGGCGACGTCCTTGTGGGCCACGTGCGACAGCTCGTGGGCGAGCACGCCCTCCAGCTCGGCCGGCTCCAGCCGCCGCAGCAGCCCGGTCGTCACGCACACCACCGCGTGATCCGGACTGCGCCCCGTCGCGAACGCGTTCGGCATGTCCATCGCGGACACGGCGACCACCGGGGCCGGCATGTCGGCCAGGGCGCACAGCCGGTCGATCACCGTGTACAGCTCGGGGTACTCCTCCCGCTGCACGACCCGCCCGCGCATGGCGTAGAGGGCGATCCGGTCGGAGAACCAGTACTGGGCGCCGAGCAGCGCCGCCGCGACCACCACCACCAGCACCCAGGATCTCAGCAGCACGATCAACGCGGCGACGAACCCCACGTACAACAATCCGAGCAGGAACAGCGTGATCCCCATCCGGGTGGTCAACCGCCGGTCGCTCCGGAAGCGGCTGTGCATCTGCCTCACCCCGCAGTCACGCACTCGTCCCACCGCCAGTGTGCACCCGGGCCCCCCATGGAGGGGTCGTGATCACCCCCAGGACCGGCAAAGCCGTCAGCCGCCGGCGGGCACCGCGTAGCCGGGCACGGACGGCCACCGCACCGTCAGCACGACCGACTCCTCCTCCGCACGCCACGAGTGATCGACACCACGCCCCCACACCACGTAGTCCCCCTGCCGCTCCAGCAGCACACTCCGCCCGGGCAGTTCGACCCGGAACCGCCCGCTGACCAGGACCAACAGCGCCGTCCGCTCCTCACCCCTCACCCACTGCGCGCGCTCGTCGCCGGGCGGGTGCACACCCCACTTGATCTCCACGGCCTCGCTGTGCCGCGGATCCCCGGCGTCCTTGAAGTGCCCGAGGATCCACCCCCGGTCCAGGGCGGCGTCCGTACCGGCGTTGCCCACGTACACGCTGTCGTCCACGGGGCCGGACGCTAGCAGCCGCCGGTGTCCGGACAGCCTCTAGTGCGGAGCCCTGAAGTTGATGTACCCCAGCAGCACGATCACCGCCGCCACGCAGCCCAGCACCAGCGCGGTGGACATCCAGGGGGAACGGCGGCGGGAGCCGACGTGCTCCGGGTCGGCCCGGAACGGCACGGGCCCGGGCGGGTTGTGCTTCCAGCGGGCGGCGAGCATACGGGCCCGGGCCGAGGGCTCCTTGTGCTCGGCTCCGTCCGCCCATCTGAGGTCGAACTCGCGCTGCTGATCGTCCTGTTCGTGCTCGGGCATTGCCGCTCCACCCCCGTGTGGTCCTTGACCCAAGAATAGAACAAACGCCCGCGCCCCCGCCGTCGGAAACGACAGCGGGGGCGCGGGCGCGAGCCTTGGTCAGGCGTCGATCACACGTCGAAGTAGAGCTCGAACTCGTGCGGGTGCGGACGCAGCTGCAGCGGCGCGATCTCGTTGGCGCGCTTGAAGTCGATCCACGTCTCGATCAGGTCCGGGGTGAACACGTCACCCTGGAGCAGGAACTCGTGGTCGGCCTCCAGCCGGTCCAGGACCGCGCCGAGGGAGGTCGGGACCTGCGCGACGTTCGCGTGCTCCTCGGGAGCCAGCTCGTAGAGGTCCTTGTCGATCGGCTCGGCCGGCTCGATCTTGTTCTTGATGCCGTCCAGGCCGGCCAGCAGCAGCGCCGAGAAGGCCAGGTACGGGTTGCCGGAGGCGTCGGGCGCGCGGAACTCGACGCGCTTGGCCTTCGGGTTCGAGCCGGTGATCGGGATACGCATCGCGGCGGAGCGGTTGCGCTGCGAGTACACCAGGTTGACCGGCGCCTCGAAGCCCGGCACCAGGCGGTGGTACGAGTTCACCGTCGGGTTGGTGAAGGCCAGCAGCGACGGGGCGTGCTTGAGGATGCCGCCGATGTAGTAGCGGGCGGTGTCCGACAGGCCCGCGTAACCGGCCTCGTCGTAGAAGAGCGGCTGGCCGCCGGTCCACAGCGACTGGTGGACGTGCATGCCCGAGCCGTTGTCACCGAAGATCGGCTTCGGCATGAAGGTCGCGGTCTTGCCGTTCTGCCAGGCCACGTTCTTCACGATGTACTTGAAGAGCTGGAGGTCGTCGGCGGCGGCGAGCAGCGTGTTGAACTTGTAGTTGATCTCGGCCTGGCCGGCGGTGCCCACCTCGTGGTGCTGGCGCTCGACCTTCAGGCCGGCGCGGTCCAGCTCCAGGGAGATCTGGGCACGCAGGTCGGCGAAGTGGTCGACCGGCGGGACCGGGAAGTAGCCGCCCTTGTAACGGACCTTGTACCCGCGGTTGTCCTCCAGGGCACCGGTGTTCCAGGCGCCGGCCTCGGAGTCGATGTGGTAGAAGGACTCGTTCGCGCTGGTCGCGAAGCGGACGGAGTCGAAGACGTAGAACTCGGCCTCGGGACCGAAGTACGCCGTGTCGGCGATGCCGGTCGACGCGAGGTAGGCCTCGGCCTTCTTCGCCACGTTGCGCGGGTCGCGGGAGTACTGCTCGCCCGTGATCGGGTCGTGGATGAAGAAGTTGATGTTCAGCGTCTTGTCACGGCGGAACGGGTCGACCCGGGCGGTCGAGAGGTCCGCGCGCAGCGCCATGTCGGACTCGTGAATGGCCTGGAAGCCCCGGATCGAGGAGCCGTCGAAGGCCAGCTCCTCGTCAGCGTCGAACGCCTCCGCAGGCACCGTGAAGTGCTGCATCACGCCCGGGAGGTCGCAGAAGCGGACGTCGATGAACTTGACGTCCTCGTCCGCGATGAACTTCTTGGCCTCGTCGGCGTTCTGGAACATCCAGCTCCTCCTACTCCCGACCGTCCCGCCGGGGTGGTAGTTCGTTCGTGCGGCCAGTGCGGGTGGCACACGCTGACCTCGACCCTAGGGACGGGTGGTTTCTCGGGCGTGACTCATTTGTTTCGCACAAGTTAACCGGCTCAGCCTCCACCGTAGCCCGGACACACCCCGCCGTGTCCTGGTCATTTACGGGCGCAGTACCGTGGACGGGTGGACAACAGGCAAGCACTCGGATCGTGGCTTTCCGGGCCCCGCGCGGCCGCGGAAGAGGCCGGTGTCGACTTCGGATACCGGGGTGAGCAGCTCGGTCTGCCCGAGGAGGGACCCGGCTCGATCGCCCGCCCGGGCCGCCGGCTCGTCGCCCTCGCGGTCGACTGGGGTCTGTGCCTCCTGATCGCATACGGTCTCATCACCCAGAGCTACAACGAGGCGGCCCAGATCTGGGCGCCGCTCATCATGTTCGCGCTGATGGTCCTCACGGTCGGTTCGGTCGGCTTCACTCCGGGCAAGCGTCTGCTCGGCCTGCGGGTGCTGGCCCTGGACACCGGCCGGGTCAGCCCCTGGCGCGCCGCCCTGCGCACGGTCCTGCTCTTCCTGGCGATCCCCGCCCTGATCTGGGACCGCGACGGCCGCGGCCTGCACGACCGCCTGGCCGGCACGGTCGAGGTCCGCATCTAGGGCCTGTCGAGAGCGACCCGGCACGAACGAGGGGCGCCCGGTGTGATCCGGGCGCCCCTCGTGCATGTCGGGTGCGGGGTGTCAGCGAGCCTTCGGCCCGCCCTTCGGCAGCCGCATGCCCTTGGGCATCGGGCCCTTCGGCAGCGGCATGTTGCTCATCAGGTCACCGAGGGCGCGCAGCCGGTCGTTGGTGGCCGTGACCTGCGGGCCGGTCAGGACGCGCGGGAGCTTCAGCATGGTCGTCCGCAGCTTCTTCAGCTCGACCTGGCCCTCGCCCGTGCCCACGACCAGGTCGTGCACGGGGACGTCCGCGACGATGCGGTTCATCTTCCGCTTCTCGGCGGCCAGCAGGGTCTTCACCCGGTTCGGGTTGCCCTCGGCGACCAGCACGATGCCGGCCTTGCCGACCGCGCGGTGCACCACGTCCTGGTTGCGGTTCATCGCCACCGCGGGGGTTGTCGTCCAGCCCCGGCCGATGTTGTCGAGCACGGCCGCCGCGGCGCCGGGCTGTCCCTCCATCTGCCCGAAGGCGGCCCGCTCGGCCCGGCGTCCGAACACGATCGCCGACGCGAGGAAGGCGAGCAGGAGGCCCAGGATGCCGAGATAGATGGGGTGACCGATCAAGAAACCGATCGCGAGGAAGACACCGAGGGTGACGATTCCGACTGCCGCGAGTACAAGACCGATCTTCTTGTCGGCCCTGCGGGTCATCTTGTAGGTCAGAGCGATCTGCTTCAGTCGCCCGGGGTTCGCAGCGTCCGCTGCAGGTTCCTTCCTCGCCATGCCCCGAAGTCTACGTGGCCCCACAAGTGCCGACGACGGCAGTGCCCGCGGGGGGCTCCGGGGGAGGGCCGGGGATCAGGGGCGCACGGACAGGGACTGCTCGATGACGCGCTGCGTCTCGACCCGGTCCTTGGCGCGACGACGGTCCTCCAGCACGGAGGTCCACGCGTTGCGGCGGGCGGTGCGCTGACCGCTGCTCATCAGCAGCGACTCGACGGCACGCAGTGCGGTCGTGAAGGACGGGATCGCGGTGGCGCGGACGGGCGGCGCGGCCTGCATGGGTGAGGTCCCCCCTCGGGTGATGGGTGTACGTGCTGTGAGTTCAGCGTCACTGATTGGTGTTACCAGGGCGTGACCGGCCGGTCAAACACCCATGAAGCCCCGGTGGGGGGCGGTGGAACGCCGACGCGGTCCTGACATGTGCCCTCATCTGCGAGGACGGTCAGGACCGCGTCAAATCGGTCACTACCAGCGGGTAGTCTCTTGTGCGCGAATTCACACGCTTGTCCCACCCGGAGGTGGGCAGGGGTGGTGACGATGCGTCAGACGGCCTGCGCCGCGACGTACCCGTCCCGCTTCTCGACGGCCATCTGGTACAGCCGTCCGGCGCGGTACGAGGAGCGCACCAGCGGCCCGGACATCACGCCGGAGAAGCCGATCTGCTCGGCCTCCTCCTTCAGCTCCACGAACTCGTGCGGCTTCACCCAGCGCTCGACGGGGTGGTGGCGCACCGAGGGCCGCAGGTACTGGGTGATGGTGACCAGCTCGCAGCCCGCCTCGTGCAGCTGCTTCAGCGCGTCGCTGACCTCCTCGCGGGTCTCGCCCATGCCCAGGATGAGGTTCGACTTGGTGACCAGGCCGTAGTCGCGCGCCTCGGTGATGACCTTCAGGGAGCGCTCGTAGCGGAAGCCGGGGCGGATGCGCTTGAAGATCCGCGGCACCGTCTCGACGTTGTGCGCGAAGACCTCGGGGCGGGAGGAGAAGACCTCCTCCAGCTGCTCCGGAACGGCGTTGAAGTCCGGGGCCAGCAGTTCGACCTTGGTGCGGCCGGCCTCGCGGCCCGCGGTCTGCTGGTGGATCTGGCGCACGGTCTCGGCGTACAGCCAGGCGCCGCCGTCCTCCAGGTCGTCGCGGGCGACGCCGGTGATCGTGGCGTAGTTCAGGTCCATCGTGACGACGGACTCACCGACCCGGCGGGGCTCGTCACGGTCGAGCGCCTCGGGCTTGCCGGTGTCGATCTGGCAGAAGTCGCAGCGCCGGGTGCACTGGTCGCCGCCGATCAGGAAGGTCGCCTCGCGGTCCTCCCAGCACTCGTAGATGTTCGGGCAGCCGGCTTCCTGGCAGACCGTGTGCAGGCCCTCGCTCTTCACGAGCTTCTGCATCGCGGTGTACTCGGGACCCATTTTCGCCCGGGTCTTGATCCACTCGGGCTTGCGCTCGATGGGGGTCTGGCTGTTGCGGACCTCCAGGCGCAGCATCTTGCGTCCGTCGGGTGCGACTGCGGACACGACCGGCTCCCTAGCGATTGATTCTTCGGCGTCCTCAAGGGTACGCCCGTTGATTTGAATGCCTGTGTGGGCGCTACCCCTCTAGCTCCGCCACGGGCCGATTTATGCCGCCGGCGTCTTCTCGATCTCCCGCGGCTTCAGCTCCGCGTTCTCCAGGACGTCCCGCAGGTGCCGCTCGACGACGGGCAGGACCTCCTCGATCGTCACGTCCCGGCCCAGCTCGCCGGCCAGCGAGGCGACGCCCGCGTCACGGATGCCGCACGGGATGATCCGGTCGAACCACTTGTTGTCGGGGTTCACGTTGAGCGCGAAACCGTGCATGGTGACGCCCTTCGCCACGCGGATGCCGATCGCGGCGATCTTGCGGTCCTCCCGGCGCTGGCCCGCGTTGGACGGGGCGTACTCCGGGCCGTTCATCCGCGGGTCGAACTCCTCGTCGTGCAGCCGGGGGTCGAAGTCCAGTGCAAGTCCGCCGAGCGCGGGGCGCTGCTCGACCGGGTCGCCCAGGATCCACACGCCGCTGCGGCCCTCCACCCGGCTGGTCTCCAGGCCGAAGTCCGCGCAGGTACGGATCAGGGCCTCTTCGAGGCGGCGCACGTGCGCCACGACGTCCACCGGGCGCGGGAGCTTCTGGATGGGGTAGCCCACCAGCTGGCCCGGGCCGTGCCAGGTGATCTTGCCACCGCGGTCGACGTCGATGACGGGCGTGCCGTCGAGGGGTCGCTCGTTGTCCGCCGTGCGCCGTCCGGCCGTGTAGACCGGGGGGTGCTCCAGAAGCAGCACGGTGTCGGGGACCTCGTCGGCGAAGCGCGCCGCGTGCACCCGGCGCTGCTCGTCCCACGCCTCCTGGTACTCGACGGCCTCGTCACCGAACCCCATGCGGACGAACCGCAACTCACTCACGGCAAGCGCCTCCCTCGGACGGGTGTATCAGGCACGTAGCGCGCCCAAGCCACTGTACGTCCGGCCCGGACACGTCAGTCCCGGGGTCAATCCTCACACGATCGGATGAATGTCCGGGAAAATGTGTGAGGGGGTGCTTACTCTCCGCTACATTCGCGCCGTTCAGCAAGCCAAAAGGCCTGCTCACAGGCAATCCGGCACGTCACCGACACCGGAAGGCAGGAGACCGCACCGCACCATGACGGAACGACCCGCGCAGCGCACCCCCAACCGACAGCTCGCCGCGCTCATCGCAGAAGCGGGGTTCTCCAACGCGGGACTCGCCCGTCGCGTGGACCAGCTCGGTCTCGAACACGGGCTTGATCTGAGATACGACAAGACCTCCGTCACCCGGTGGCTGCGCGGTCAGCAGCCCAGGGGCACCACGCCCGCCCTCATCGCCGAGGTCTTCACCCGGCGCCTCGGCCGCCGCCTCACCGCCCAGGACCTCGGCCTGGACGCCTGCGCCCCGGTCTACGCGGGGCTCGAGTTCGCCGCCACCCCCGAGGAGGCCGTCGACATCGTCAGCGGGCTGTGGCGCAAGGACTCCGGCAGCCACGCCGAGCTCCGCAAGATCGCCTTCACCCCGGCAGGGCTCGTCGTGCCCAGCCGCGACTGGCTGATCGGCCGGGCCGACGAGAAGGTCGCCCGGGGCGAACCGGCCGCCGCCCGCATCCCGGTCCAGGGCCGCCCGGCCCTGCGCCCCACGGCCACGCCCGAGCAGGGCGTGCCCTCCCTGCCCCGCCAGCGCGGCCAGGCCGAACGCGGACCCGGGCAGAAGGTCACCGCCGGCGACATCGCCGCCCTGCGCTCGGTCGGCGAGCTGTTCCGCACCCTCGACGACGCCTACGGCGGCGGTCACGCCCGCCAGGCCCTCGTGCGCTACCTGGAGCACGAGTGCGAGCCCATGCTGCGCGGCACCTACGGCGAGCAGACGGGCCGCCGGCTGTTCGCGGCCGCCGCGGACCTGACCCGGCTCGCGGGCTGGACGTCGTACGACATCGCCGCGCACGGACTCGCCCAGCGCTACTTCGTACAGGCGCTGCGGCTCGCCCAGGCGGCCGGGGACCGGACGTACGGGTCCTACGTGCTGGTCACCATGAGCCGCCAGGCGGTGTACCTCGGGCACGGGCGGGAGGCCGTCCAGCTCGCCCGGGTGGCGCAGCAGGGCGTCGGCACCTCCGGACCGCCCGTCGTCCAGGCCCTGCTCCACGCCTCCGAGGCACGCGGGCACGGGGTGCTCGGCGAGGTCCGGGCCTGCACCGCCGCGCTGGTCCGCGCCGAACGCGCCCTGGAGACGGCCCGGCCCGGGGACGACGTCCCGCACTGGGCGAAGTTCTTCGACGAGGCCCAGCTCGCCGACGAGTTCGGCCACTGCCACCGCGACCTCCAGCAGTTCCGCGCCGCCGCCCAGCACGCAGAACGCTCACTCCAGCTGCGGGCCCCCTCCTTCGCCCGCAGCCGTCTCTTCTGCCGCGTGGTCCTCGCCACCGCCCGCCTGGGCCTCGGCGAACTCGACCAGGCCTGCCAGCTCGCCGCGGAGGCGGCGGGCCAGGCCGCGGAGATGCGCTCGGTACGGGCGGTGGAGTACGTGAGGGACTTCGAGCGCAGGCTCGAGCCGTACAAGGACGCGGCGCCGGTGCGAAGCTACCGCGACAAGGTAGCGGCCCTCGGGTGAGGTTCCTCAGGGGCGCGGGGCTGTGTCGATGTGCGGCTCCGCCGCGTGGGCGCGACAAGCCAC